>CALGTT010000157.1 GCA_937901485.1 uncultured Ruminococcus sp. | reverse complement strand
CTGCCATATCCGCACCCTGCTTCTGACCTTCTTCTTCCGCTTCATGCGTCCTTTGATCGAAAACGGCAACGTGTACATTGCCCAGCCGCCGCTTTACCGCGTGGCAAGGGGCAAAAAGGTGTACTATGCGTTCTCGGATGCAGAGCGCGACAAGTATATTGCAGAGCTTGCCGATGCCAACGGCAGTTCGGCAAAGGTCGCTGTACAGCGTTACAAAGGTCTTGGTGAGATGGACAGCGAGCAGCTCTGGGAAACCACGATGAATCCGGAAACGCGCACCATCATCAAGGTGACGATGGAGGACGCGGCAAAGGCGGACGAGATCATTTCCATCCTGATGGGTGACAAGGTGCTGCCGCGTAAGGAATATATCGAAAAGAATGCAAAAACCGTATCGAATCTGGATGTCTGATCCGAAGGAGGATGCCAATGGAAACGGAAAACAACGGCATACAGCCGATTCTGACCAGACAATATCACATTCCCTATGAAATGTTCCGCAGTGCATTCATTTCCTTTCAGAACCGGCATGTGCATCCGCGCAACTACCTGCTCATGGCAGTGTTTCTGGCGGTGGCGGCGGTCTACGGCTATTTTGTCGTGATCGGCACGCAGCAGCAGAAGCCCATGTACTGCATGATCGTGCTGTTCTGCGTGGCAATGTGCGCGTTCCAGTGGTACAAGCCGCGCAAGATCCGGCGCAATCTGATGGAAGCCATCCGCGGTCTGGAGGAGGATCTCTATGAATTCCGGCTGTATCCGGCATATCTGGAGATCGGCACGATCCTGCCGGAGGAGGAGCTGACACAGGAGCAGCAGGAGGCGGATGCACTCTTTGACGATGCGCCGCAGGAGAATTTCTCCGGTACAAGGATACATTACAGCAATGCACTGAAAATCACAGAATACAGCGAATATTTCATTATCTATATGGTGAAGTCCAATTTCTATGTACTGCCAAAAAAGGACTTTTCCGAGCAGGAAACAGAGCTGCTGAGAACGGAATTCACAAAGAATCTCGGAAAGGGCTTTGCTTCCAGATCAAGTAACCAGATGAGGTGAAATACATGAGTAACGAAATGGAAAACGGCGCAGTGCAGGATCTTCAGAATCCTGAAAAGGTCATTCCGGTCGATATTGCAAATGAAATGCATGATTCGTTCCTTGCCTATGCAATGTCGGTCATCATCTCCCGTGCACTGCCGGATGTGCGTGACGGTCTGAAACCCGTACACCGCCGCATCCTCTATACCCTGCATGAAAATGGACTCACCCCCGACCAGCCGTACCGTAAGTGTGCGGATACCGTCGGTGCGGTGCTCGGTCGTTATCATCCGCATGGTGACGCGTCCGTATATGACGCGCTCGTGCGTCTGGCACAGGATTTCTCCCTGCGCTATCCGCTGGTGGACGGTCACGGCAACTTCGGTTCTGTCGATGGCGATCCGCCCGCTGCCTACCGATACACAGAGGCGAAAATGTCCAAGATTTCCGTGGAAATGCTCACGGATATCCAGAAAAATACCGTGCCCTTCGGCATGAACTATGACGACCGTCTGAAAGAGCCTCAGGTGCTCCCCAGCCGTTTCCCGAATGTGCTGGTCAACGGTGCGGTCGGCATTGCCGTGGGTATGGCGACCAATATTCCGCCCCACAATATGGGCGAGATCATTGACGCACTCGGCGTGCTGATCAATGATCCCGACTGTACGCTTGATGACCTGATGGAATGCGTCAAAGGTCCGGACTTCCCGACCGGCGGCATCATCATGGGCAAGGCGGGCATCCGTGCGGCTTACGGCACGGGTAAGGGCAAGATCACGCTGCGTGCCAAGACCTCCATTGAGGAGAATAAGGGCAAGCAGCAGATCATTGTGCATGAGATCCCGTACATGGTCAACAAGGCGCGTCTGGTCGAGCATATTGCAGAGCTGATCAAGGAAAAGCGCATTGACGGTGCGACCTTTGTCCGCGATGAATCGGGCAGAGCCGGTATGCGCGTGGTCATCGGTCTGCGCAAGGATGCGATCGCAGATATTGTCCTGAATAAGCTCTTTTCCTATACCCAGCTGCAGGATACCGTCGGCGTGAACATGCTCGTACTGGCGGACGGCGTGCCGAAGGTGCTCTCCCTCAAGCAGATCCTGGAGCATTATCTTGCATTCCAGGTCGAGGTCATCACGAACCGCGTCAAGTTTGAGATGGAAAAGGCTCTGAAAAGAGCGCATCTTCTGCAGGGCTTCATGCTTGCGGCGGATCATATCGACGAGGTGATCGCGATCCTGCGCGCCAGCAAGACCATTCCGGAGGGCAAGGAGCGTCTGATCGAGCGTTTCAAGGAAACGGATATGTCGGCACTCCTCGACAGGGCACAGTATGACCTCTCCAAGGTGCATCTGGAGCACGCCATCGGACTTTCCGAGGAGCAGGCTGAGGCGATCGTGCAGATGCGTCTGGGTGCGCTGACAGGTCTGGAGCGTCAGAAGATCTCCGATGAGCTGTACGGTCTTTGCGAGAAGATCACGGACTATGAGGAAACTCTGGCGGACAAGCAGAAGGTCTACGAGATCATCACCGAGGAACTGGAGGAGATCCGCAGAAAGTTCAACGACAAGCGTCTGACGGAGATCACTTCTATTTCGGGTGAGGTGGATATCGAAGAACTGATCGCAGTGGAAGACTGCGTGGTCACTTACACGAATAATGGCTATATCAAGCGCATGGCACTCGATGCCTACAAGACGCAGAAGCGCGGCGGCAGAGGTGTCACCGGCATGAAGCAGCGTGAGGAGGATTTCGTCAGCGAGATGTTCATCTGCTCGACGCATGACAATATCCTGTTCATCACCAACAAGGGCATGATGCACAAGCTCAAGTGCTACCAGATCCCCGATGGCTCCAAGGCTTCGCGCGGCTTCCATTTCGCAAATCTCCTCAATCTCCAGGAGGGCGAGCGCATTTCCGCGATGCTGAAAACACGCGATTTCGAGGGCGACAGCTATGTGGTCATGGTCACAAAGCAGGGACAGATCAAGAGAACGCCGCTGGCGGCTTACAGAAATGTCCGCAGCAAGGGACTGATCGCGATCGGTCTGAACGAGGGCGACGAGATCGCAGGCGTACGCATGACCGACGGCAATGCACAGATCATGGTTGCGACCAAGAACGGCATGGCGATCCGTCTGGAGGAAAAGGACATCCGTGCACAGTCGAGATCCGCGCATGGCGTGCGTGCCATCAAGCTGCGTGAGGGCGACGAGGTCGTATCCGTGGCAAGAGTCCGTGAGGGCGCGGCAGTGCTGACCGTGACAGAAAACGGCTATGGCAAGCGGTGCGCACTGGAGGAATACCGCATTCAGGGACGCGGCGGCTACGGTCTGACCAACTACAAGGTGGACAAGGAACGCGGCAATGTCTGCGGCATCAAGGTCGTGGATGAGGAGGATGATATCATCCTGATCTCGTCCGAGGGCATCATCATCCGTATCCGTGCAAGCGAGATCCGCGTGATGGGCAGAGTTTCCAAGGGCGTGCGCGTGATGCGCGTGACCGAGGGCAACAAGGTCGTGGCGTTTACGCGTGCGGAGCATGAGGCGGAGAATGCGCCGGAAGAATTCGAAGCGGAGGAAGCGCAGGACGCACAGCCTGCTGAGACAGAACCGACTGCATAATCATTGTCAGCCCGCAGGCAGCGGGCTGATCTTGTATCAGGCCGTGGTGACATAAAGCCAGAAAACGCGTCTTTTCAATGTTTTTTATGTCAGCACTCACTAAATCGAAAAGGAGATGAAGCAATGACACACACCTATTACCGCATTCCGCTGTCCACACTCCGGACAAAGAGCCTGCGCATCGCGCAGGTATCGGATGTGCATTTCAGCCGTTCGACGGGGCACGACAGAAATCTGGAGATCATTCAGGAATTGTGCGAAAGTATGCAGTTTCTGCGTCCGGATGTAATTGCCGTGACGGGGGATCTTGTTTCCAGAAGCACAGGACCTGAGACACTTGTTGATGCCGTGAAGTGCCTGCGTGAGCTGAAACAATACGCGCCGGTGCTCTATACCTTCGGCAATCACGAGACCGACCTGACCGCCGAAAAGCTCCAGAAGCTCACAAAAGCGACGCAGAGCGCGGAAATCACCCTGCTCAATAACCGGTCTGTCAGCTTCGGCGGCGCGAATTTCAGCGGCTTTGTCCTGCCGCAGACCTGCTACCAGAATCCGCACGGCGGCTACAGCAACCTGCGCGAATGCAATGTGAATGATCTGTATGCGGCACTGGGCATCCGTGAAAAGACAGCGACCGTTCTCCTCGCCCACAGCCCCATGGGACTGCCGGCGTATGCGCAGTGGGGCGCGGATGTGGTGCTTTCCGGTCATGTGCACGGCGGCATCGTGAGAATGCCCGTTCTTGGCGGTATTCTGTCGCCGGAGCGTAAGTTCTTCCCAGAATACACCAAAGGACAGTACCGGAGTATGCAGACGGAAATGATCGTGTCCGCCGGCATCGGCAAGCTTCGCTTCGGCAACCCCGCAGAGGTGGTTTGCGTGGATCTTGTAAATGCGTAGGCGCGGTATGCAGAAAGCGCGGAAAACAGCGGCTTTTGCGGCATCCATGATGTGCCTGCTCTGTCTGACCGGCTGCACGCAGCCCTCGGAGATCCTCACGGAGCTTCTGCTGGAAATGGCAGAGGAGGAGAGCACATCCGCGCAGACGATCCCGCGCCCGACCGGGGCAGAAACAGAGATGCCGCGCGAAACCGAGGAAACCACAGCGACCACTGTTCCAGAGCCGACCGAGACGACTGAGCCGCCGGTACTCAATGCACTATGCTATGCAGAACCGTACATGCTGGAAACGTTCGATTATTTCGCGGCGACCGAGGGCGCGGAGGTATCGGACAAAATGCGCAGCGTGAACTGGGCGGAGGTGCCGTATTTCGAGGAATCCGAACAGCTCGGACTGTATCTGGAGCAGGAATTGCAGCAGTGCAGAAAGCAGATCCCCGTGATCACCCGGCGCGGCTGCAGGGTGCTCGATCTGGAGGTATATCATTCCTCCCACGGTCTGATCGACGGCAGATATCAGATCTGTGAGATGACAAGGGACGGCGTGAAGCTGAAATTTGTGGTCTATGATGTGGACTATGCGACGGGCGATCTCTGCCTGTATGCACAGCTGACGGGTGACAGTTCTGTGCTGGAGGAACGGGATCGCGCGGCATACGAGGAAGCCAAGCGATTCCTTGCCGAGGAGCTTGACACGAGTGCCGATCCCATCGCGCAGGAAAAGCAGATCCACGATTATATCTGCGAAAAAACGCTCTATATCGCGGAATCCCCCGATATCTTCGGACACGCCGATCACCGCACAGCCGCGGGCGTTCTGCTGGATGGGAGGGCAAACTGCATGGGCTACAGCGACGCGTTCTATCTGCTCGCGTCAATGGCAGGCTTTACGGTGCAGAAGGATCACAACGAGGATCATATGTGGAATCTCATTGCGTTTGAAGACGGTCTGCATCTGGTGGATCTGACATGGGATGATGACGGGATTCAGTTTCAGGACGGCACGCAGATGACGCATTATCGTTATTTCAACGCGGGAATGGATATCGTGGGGCAGGAATACGAACTGTGTAAGGATTCGCCGACACAGAACATTGTGGCTTCCTGCCAAACGCACACACTGGAAGAGGTGGCATATTGAACATACCGGAATCTATTGCAAACATGCTGCACAAGCTCGCGGATGCGGGCTTTTCAGCGTACCTTGTGGGCGGCTGTGTGCGTGATGCGTACATGGGCATCGCGCCCCACGACTTTGATATTGCGACCAATGCTCTGCCGGAGCAGATCATGGCAGTATTCGGGAAAGAATGCTGCACTGCCTACGGCAGGGCATTCGGCACGGTCGGCGTAAAATACGGCGGCGGCTTTGCGGAGATCACGACCTACCGCACGGAGGCGGACTATACCGACTGCCGGCATCCGGCGAAGGTGGAGTTTGCCGAAACCATTTCAGAGGATCTGGCAAGGCGGGATTTCACCTGCAATGCCATGGCATTTTCGACGGAAACAGGGCTTTTTGATCCGTTCGGCGGACGCGCGGACATCGAAGCCGGCGTACTGCGGTGCGTGGGCACGGCGGAGACACGCTTCCATGAGGATGCCCTGCGCATCCTGCGGGGACTGCGGTTCTGCGCAAGGTTCGGCTTTGTGCCCGAACAGATGACCGACGCGGCAATGCGGGCGGGTGCGTTCCGGCTGGAAATGATCTCCGCGGAGCGCGTGTTCACAGAGCTGATGGGAATGCTCATGGGTGAGCATGTCACGGAAATTCTCGTGCAGTATCCCCGTGTGCTGGCAGTGCGGATGCCGGAAATTCTGCCATGTATCGGCTTTTGTCAGCATACAAGACACCACGACTTCAACGTCTGGGAGCATATCGCGCGGGCGGTGGGCTGTGCGCCGAAGATCCCTGCGGTGCGGCTGGCGATGCTGATGCACGACCTCGGAAAGCCGGCGACCTTTACGAGGGACGCACGCGGCGGACATTTTGAGGGACACGCGGAAAAAAGTGCCGAAATTGCGGACAAAATCCTTCTGCGCCTGCGCTGTGAGAATCATCTGCGGGAGCTTGTGGTGAAGCTGATCCGCCTGCATCGGGAGATCCCCGCGCGGCTGTCCGATGTGCAGAGACTGCTTGGTGAGCTGGAATATGTTGAATTTGCGTTGTTTCTTGACGTGCTCAGGGCGGACAACGCCTCCAAGTTCCGCTGCGGTGAGGATGAACGGGCGGCGGCGAAGATCGCAGCGGCGCAGGCATTTGCGGAGCAGTGCAAAGCGGAACAGCTCTGCTGCCGCGTGAGTGATCTGCAGGTCAGGGGCGGTGATCTGCTGGCACTCGGTCTGCATGGCGCGCAGATCGGTGAGGCACTGCGGTTTCTGCTGGATGCGGTAATCGAGCAGAATTGCCCGAACGAGAAATATTACTTGCTGGAATATTTTCGGAAAAATTCAAAAAAATTGGCTATATAACAGAGGATATGACATAATTATGAACGGCTTTTTGTGAGGGATGCACAAAAAAATGGGATTTTTTTCTTTCTCTAAAGTGTGAAAAACTCTTGATTTTCTATATTTGGTATGATATAATTAACTTGTATATTACTGCTAAGATATCGACATAAACTATGTATGAAAGGATGAAAGGTATGAAAAAGAAAAAGTTGAGCAGACGAATACTCAGCAGCGTGACCGCGACCTTGCTTGCGGTGACGAATATGGCTTCGGTGATGCCGGCGTTTCCGTTGGTGACGAGGGCGGCGACAGGCATTAAAAATTTGGCTGGTAATATTGATACGACGGATGTTGAATTGTTGATTGGTTCAAATCCTCCTGAGGGATTGGTGGGTGCTACTTCTGTAGAGAATGCCGTTGCTAAAGCGAATAAGGAGTATGCACTGGGTATTGCTTCTCAATTCTGCGTGTTCTTGCAGGATGATTTTAAACCAACAGGCTCAGACGCTGAAGGTAGAATTGCCATTGGTGGTAATTTCATTCCGGACACTCATGATGATGACAAATATGATGAATATCAGTCTGGTAATGGTGACTGGAATACTAAGGTTGACTTAGATTTATTGCTTAATAATGCTGACTATGCCAGAAGTATTGTTAATGGTTTAACTGTTAAAGGACTTTTACCTGTTTCTTGGGAAACATACAAACAGGTAGATGGCATTGATTATTCGGAGATGAACATCTGGGTAAATTCAAATGCAACAATTGACATGTCTGGACACTATATTGAGAGCGGCAATGGTTCAAAGAATTATGAAGATTATTATTATCCGCAATCTGAACTGTTTGATGTTTCTGCGCAGTTTGACGAGCTGAGTAATCGAAGTGAACGACTTGCCAATATTAAAGCCAAAGGTGTTGTTACACCAAATGGTGACGCTTTCGATTTTGATGCAGCTGCATATGGTGAAGTATGTGATACTGTATATTTTCATCTGACAGAAGATCAGTGGAATCAAGTTAATAATGTACAAACTTTCAATTTCAAAAATATTCCTAAGCTTAAAAATCCTCGTAATGTAGTTGAAACGTCCGGATTCAAGGAAACCGCTGATGTGTATTCAGAAACATGGGAATATGCAAATATCGTTATTACTATTGATGGTGTAGGCACTGCTGAAAAGCCTGTACAAATTTCCGAAAAATATTCAGACGTTTTTACTTATATTAATGGCATTTCTGTTTCTGTGGGAAAGCCTGATGAGGGTAATAGCAATTACAAGAAAAATAACAATGCTGGCGTAACGAGCCTCCTTTATAATTTCCATGAGGCTGAATATCTTGAGCTTGCTAAAAATTTCCAAGGAACAGTTTTCGCGCCTAATGCTGATGTAACAGATAGATCGTTCTGGAAAAACGGTGCTGAGGGTTTGTTTAATGGATTTACTGATGAAGTAAATCCTCATGCTGATGGTGCCTACGGTCATCTTTCTGGTGCTTTGATTGCTAAGAGCTTTTTTGGTGCAACTGAGTTTGGATACCGCCCTTATACCGGTCCTTACTCCATGCTCGGCACAGAATCCGGCTACTCCTTCCCCGTCGAAAAGCTTGGTCAGATGGGCGAGGAATATAAGCAAATCGAGGGCGCAGAGATTACCCTGCAGCTGACAACAAAGGACGGCACGCCGGTTGAGGTTGAAGATGTTGCTTCTCTCGACACAACGATCGGTCAGCCCGACTATCTGACATTCCCGTCCCTCGTGGATTATTCCGATGCTTCGGAACTGAAGGAAGGTCAGGTGCTTACAGGTGAATACCAGCTCGTGGAGACTAAGGCTCCCGATGGTTTCCTGCCGACAACAAAGGTTTATAATGTTACACTGAAGGAAACTGTTATTTCACTCATTCAGATTGATGAAAGTACAGTTCTTCCGGAAGTGGTTGAGGTAACACTTACCATTAAGGAAGAGGACAGCGATACTGTTCTGATGGAAACCTCTTTCACAGTAACAGATAATTATACATTTATTCCTGCTCCTACAACAGAAGCTCCTGAGGAGACAACGGAAAGCTCCGACGATACTGCAGAAGCTCCAGAGGAGACAACGGAAAGCTCCGACGACGCTGCAGAAGCTACTGAGGACACAACGGAAAGCTCCGACGACGCTGCAGAAGCTACTGAGGAGACAACGGAAAGCTCCGATGCTGCTGCTTCGTATCGTCTTGTTGCTCGTGCTGCTGAAGATGGCGAGTACAAGTACGTATCCAGAGTGATCACTGTGGGCGAGCCTGTTGCAGTCAACTTTGAGCTGACATTTGAAGATGGCAATCTGACTGAGATTGTAGGTGCACAGGGCGCGATCTCGGATGTAACCAAGAGCACGGAATTCAAGATTGGTGAGACTACCTATTATTATAATGCAGATTCCATGATGATCACTGCTGCACCGGCTGTAACACCGTCGTTCAGCAATGACGCTGGTATTCTGGTGGAAAAGGTAGAGGAGAAATCCAATCCTGTGAAGCGTCTGAACGGCGCAGAGCTTACCATGACCAAGGGTTCTATGACAATGGTAAGATCGGGAAGAAAATGGGTATACTCCTATACTCCGGATGTAATTGAAGAAGGCACTAATACTGTAGACGAAGCATTTGGCTGGGATCCTGCAAACGGTGCAGTGACATTCGATCCGGTTAAAACGATCACGGATGAACCGGGAACTTACACTCCGCCATTTAGCTACTCTACAAATATCACTAATATTTATCGTATTCAGGAAACCAAAGCACCGACAGGTTACGACTTTGCAAAGGATGTTCTGATCGTTAAGTATAACGATGTAATCTACTACAAGCAGATTGAGTACAATGGAACTACGGATGATCTGCCGGTAATGACAACTGGCGGCTTTGGTAGTCCTTTGCAGATTACTGCAAATCCGAATGCCAAGGGCTGGAAGATCCTTAACCTGAACACGGACAAGATTGCTGATCGTACCATTACCATCACAGACAAGATGCAGCGTGGTGCGAACATTGACTTCCAGAAGGTTGACGCAGAGGATACTGAGCAGCTCGTTCCGGGTGCATCTCTGAAGCTTTATGCAGAAGACGGCACACTGATCACTACATTTAACACCGGCTATGAGCCCAGCACTTTCCCTGAGGATATGTCCCAGGGTGACGGTTCAAAGTGGGGCGTTGCAAACGGTTATCTCTATCCCGGTAACTACTATCTTGTAGAAGCAAGAGCTCCGGGAGGATATGATGGTGTACCGGAAGATGCAAAGATGAAGTTCCATGTTAAACGTGATTATTCTGTTGAGCATGGCTGGGCAGTGCTTCCGAAAGTAACGATTGAATCCAATGGTACAAATGAGATCTGGGCAAGAGTCAATGCAGTTAATGTCCAGAGCATTGAAGTTAAGGTCAGCAATCTTTCCAGCGGTACGCTTGTTCTCTATGAGAATGGTTTCAATGGTGAAAAGGCTACGATCGTAAATGGCGTTGCTACATTTACAAAGGTTCCTGCAACTGTAAATGATTTCAAGATTCAGACAGATCCCTATGGCGCATTTACAATTGATGAAGTAATTGTATATGGTGAACAGGGTGAAGCTGGTGCTGGCGGTACAACTTCCGGTGCTGTGGCAACATATGATGCAGACAAGGGTGTTGTAACTGTTACCGGTGATGTATCAAAGGCAATCAATATGGGCGCTGCATTCAATGGTGTTGAAATTACTTCCATTGAAGTGGATGTAGAGTCCGGTTCCGGCGGTATTCAGTTTAAGCCGGATAATAATTGGTACAATGATAATCAGAATAATATCAGTGCTGGTACAAATGGAATTAATGTTCCGGGTCTGAAGTTCGGTAACAATGGTAACATGGGCATTACAACTTGGGGTGCTACAATTACTGAAATCCGTTACTATGTAGATTCTTCTAAGGTACAGGTACCGGAGGAGAAGCCGGACGAGGAAAATCCGAGTGAGGATGAGAAGGAAGAAAAAATCTATCTTATCATCGACAAGAAGGATAACACTGTTGTTCTTTCCGTCCCCAATAAGAAGCAGGCAAACTACATTTCCAAGCTTGAGATCCTGACCGATGAAAACGGCAATGTGGAGACCGACGCTGATGGTAATGTAAAGATGCAGGAGCTTGAGGGTGCAGAGCTGGTTGTTGAGGCAATGCCTTTCACAATGGAAAGTGTTATTACTGAAACAGCACCGGCAAACCCCGAGCCCGGTGATGAAAACAAAGAAACCACAACACAGACTGAGCTTACTGATACAGTTGCCAACCTGAAGGATGTTGGTGCATATCTGAGCACTACAGCACTGGATTCTGATGGCAAGCCGGTGACAACTACTGCTACTGATGAAGAAGGCAATGCTGTAACTGGTGCTGATGGTAAGCCGGTAACTGAGGTTGCAGTTCAGACACAGACTGTTACCCTGACAAAGTATAATGGTGAAGAAACAGTTCCGGATGACAAGATCGACGAGAACACGACTGTTACTAAGTTCATGTTTAAGTCCAGCAAGAGCAATACCTTCATGCAGAATCTGCCTGCAGGTGTTTATACTCTGACTGAGCAGAATGCACCGGATGGTTATCACAAGGCTGAGACGATCAAGTTTGCAGTGAACAAGCTCGGCAAGATCGTACTCGTTCCGGATGAGGTCACTGTAAAGCTGACAGCGAATGGTGAGATCCAGCTGTTCAACAAGGATACTTCTCCGTATACTCCTGCAGAGGGAAAGTCCTATGTTGAAATGACTGACATGCCGACTGTAACAAACATTGGCAAGGTTGACTATGATTTTAATAGTCTCCCGGGTGCAAAACTGATGCTGACCAATGAAGACGAATCAGTAGTGCTTGATCCTGAGAAGATCGAGATTCTGGGTGCTTCCAAAAAAGAAGGCGAGACTCCGGTCTTTGAAGCCAACACAGTTACATTTGTTTCTACCGGTGAAGATGCAGTGTTCAAGTTCCTGCCCACAGGCAGCTATACTCTGAAAGAAACCGGTGTACCGGCTGGTTATGAAATGGCAGATGATATCGAATTCACAATTGCTGAGACAAACACTGTATACCCGTATGGTTATACCATTGAGAACATTCTGAGTGATTATCAGGTGTTTGTAAGTGGCAATCTTGAAAACACGGTAGACTGTGTTGGCGGCGTTGCTGTTGGCGGTACTGGTACAATGGAGACGTGGGGGAAAGCACAGGTAGTACCAAGCTTCATAAAACATTTTGTATTCAATAATCATCCCCAGGATACTGCTATGTATGTAGGTGAATATTGGAATAATGTTCACTATTATTCAACATCTGAAAATATGCCTGAAAATGTTAATGCAGAGTTTATTCAAAATCCTGATTACATTGATTTTAAAACAGCAATGAGCCAGATTAAACAACAGTCCAAGGTTATTGCTGCAACTGGGTCTGAATTTTCAGCAGATGATGATGAAGTAGCATATCCTGAAGCAGAAAACAAGACAAAAGGTGTATTAACAATTAATGTTACAGAAGAAAAGGCGAATTATACTGTACCATATGAGCTTTATAGTACACTGGATGTGATTAATTTTACTGGTATCGATAAGGATACCTTAATGCGTGGAGAATACACACTTTCTATTACTGGTGTTAATGACAATAATCTTTTACTTTTGTATTCAGAAACTTTTGAGGATAAATACTCAATTGGAGAAGAGGGTACTGTTTTCCTGCAGGTAAATGGAGAAGAGCTGAATGACGAGGATAGTCAGTATGATGGTCAGGGTACAAAGTTCTTTGTAAACCTTCCGGATGCTTCAGCGAAAGTTATTGTAAGGGATGGAAGAGGTCATGTTGTTGCTCCTGATGCAGATGTGAGCGATAATGAAGACACAATGGAAGGTCAGATCATCGCAAGGAATGTAACGCTGGGTGGTGAAATCCACTTCTACCCCTACAGAGCTCCCGGTGAACCCAGAACCTCCTCCAGAATCCTGATGGCTGACAACAAGGATGGGGAAACAGTCGAGGTAGAGATTTCCAAGACCGGTATTCTGACAAAGGACGGCAAGGAAACTGTAGGCGAACTCCCGGGCGCAACACTGATTATCAAGGCTGAGTCCTACGAACATATCAAGGATGCTGAAACTAAGGAAACAGTTACAGCTGAACTGAATGCTGTTAAGGCAACCAAGGGCGGCGAAAGTCTGACAAAGTATGTACTGGGCAATGCTGAAATTACAAAGGCAGAGGATCTGGTAAACTACAAGAAGACTGACGAACAGATCAAGGAAGACGCTGAAATTAAGATCGATGCGATCAGCTATGTATCCGGTGATACAGCAACTGTTCTGACAGGTCTCCCCACAGGCGTATACTCTCTGATTGAGATCACAGCTCCTGACGGCTATGATGTTGCTGAAGCTATCAAGTTTGCAGTGGACGATGCAGGCAAGATCACACTGATCGGTGAAGGTCAGACTGCAAAGCTGAATGCGAATGGTACGTTCAATGTTTATGAGGGTGAAACTGAGGTAAACGATGCTGAGACCGTAAAGAAGATCACAATGGTTGATAAGAGATCTGTGACCATCTCCAAGGTTGAAATCGTAGGCGAGGACAAGCCTGAGCTGGTTGATGCAGTGCTTGAGATCAAGGCTGAATCCTACACTAAGCTTGTTCTGGATGAAGAAACTGAAGACGAAACAGACGTTAAGGAAAAAACTGTAGCAGCCGCAGACATTAAGGATGTAAAGGGCTACTACAATAAAACTGAAGACGGCGAGAATGTACAGAAGGATGCTGGTGTAACCTATTCCACAACTGACAAGACCATCAGTTACAAGACAACTGGTAACAAGACAGTTCTTACTGGTCTTCCCGTTGGCGTATACACTCTGACAGAGAAGACAGCACCGTTCGGCTATGATATCGCTGAAGAAATTACATTTGCAGTGGATCAGTATGGTACGATCACTCTGATTGGAGAAGATCAGACCGCAAAGCTGAATCTGGATGGAACATTCGATGTTTACGAGAAGATCGACAATGTTGAGACTAAGGCTGACGCTGTGACAGCGGCTGAAATCCAGATGGTGGATAAGAAGGCTGTAGTCATCAGCAAGGTTGATGTAACAAACAAGGCAGAGCTGGAAGGCGCAACACTGAAGCTTGAAGCACTCGCAACCAAGAATGAGAACAATGAGGATGTATATCCGGATCTCTCCGAGGTTAAGCTTGAGAGAAAGACAGTGGACGAAGAAGGCAACGAAGTAAAGGATGATGATGGTAAGTTTGTGACTGAGACAGTTCCGACTGAGCCAACAGAGGAAACAGATGAGCACAGCATTACCTTCAAGTCCGGTAAGAAGCCGACTCTCATTCATAATCTGCCGGATGGCAAGTATGTACTGAGTGAAACTGGTGAAACATTCACATCTCCGACTGATGGCAAGGAATATGAAGTTCTGACCAGCAAGTTCTACTTTGAGATCAAGGACGGCAAGATCGTTCCGGATGAAGAGAAGAATAATGCAGACACAAACAAGGAAGCTACCACTGGCGGATACGCGGCAACAGATAATACGATCGTTGTAAGTGATGCCAAGAGACTGACCATTTCCAAGGTAGAGATGGTAGGCACGGGTGTTGTTGATGTTATTGGCGCAGTGCTGAAGCTCGAAGCAGTTTCTACAGAGGCAGCTTCTGAAAATCAGCCGAATCCGTTCACAGTTGTTACGGAAGTGACAAGCTGGATCACATCAACGGAAACATCTGTAAGCACTTATGAAGATGAAAACGGCGAAGTACAGACAACAGTAGTTACAGTTACAAAGCAGGCTGAGATCCCGATGCCTAAGGATGGAATCTACAAGCTGACTGAAATCACAGTACCTGATGGTTACAAGAAGGCAGAGGAAATCTATTTCGAGATCGTAAACGGCAGCGTTGAAAATTACTTCAAGGAAGTCGTAAACGACGAGGGCGAAGTGATCGGTCTGACTAAGGTTGACAAGAGCGAAGTTGACAATCTCAATGGTGCAGAGCATGTTTACATGGTGGATGCACCTTCTAAGATCACTATCAACAAGGTTGGTATAACAGAAGGCAAGCCTGAGCTGAACGGCGCAGTGCTTGAACTGACACTGACAGAACCTGATGAAAGCGGCAAGGTGCTGACAGAAGAAATGATCGGTGATCATCCCAATGCAGATCTGGTGGAGGGTGCGATCAAGTGGACATCTGTTGCAGGAAGTGAGCTGGTACTGAATAAGCTTCCGGACGGTAAATATGAACTGAAGGAAACCGGCGGTACAGTAACTGACGCGAATGGAAATGAGTATCTTGTAACAAATTCTACATTTAAATTTACAATTGAGAATGGCGTTATTACAGAAAGAGAAAGTGATGGCGCAGATACCAACGGTACATTCGAAGTTGATGATACAAATACCATTATCACAGTAAGCGACGCACAGAAGCCTGAGGAAACACCTGTAGAAAAGCCTAAATTTACCATTTCTAAGAAGGCAGTCAATGGTGAAGGTGAGCTGGCAGGTGCGCAGCTGAAGCTGACACTGGAAAAGGCTGCTGTTGAAGGTGAGAAGCTGACAAAAGAAATGCTCGGCGAACGTGCAGACGTAGCACTTGCAGATAACACATTCACATGGACATCTACTAATGCAGAACTGGTACTGACAGGACTTCCGGATGGTAAGTATGTACTGGAAGAGACTGGCGAAGCGTTTACAGTGGGTGAAATCACCTACGAGGTACTGAACAGCAAGTTCTACTTTAAAATCCAGGACGGCAAGATCGTTCCGGATGAAGGGAAGAATGCTGCTGAAGAAGGAGTAGAAAATTCTGAGGGTGGTTATGAAGCTACGAACGATTATACAATCGTAGTAAGTGACGCACAGAAGCCTGAGGAAACACCTGTAGAAAAGCCCGCACTGACCATCTCCAAGGTAGAGATCACAAAGGTTGAGGGACAGGATACCACAACGAATCTGCCGAATGCACAGCTGACAATTAAGGCAGCAGATGAAACAGCAAATCTGGAGTCTGTTGAAGTAGCTGGTGTTGACGAGAAGACACTCACTAAGAAGGGCAATACGATCACATTTATCACAGGCGAAAAGGACGCAGTTCTGACTGGACTGAAGCCTGGCAAGTATACCATGACTGAGGATGCAGCACCTGCAGGCTATGCAACGGTAACTGATTTCGAGTTCGAGGTCAAGGAAGACGGCACAGTTGAGCTGACCAAGGTGACTGAGAACAACGAAGAAGTAGCAATCAAGGATGGCACACTCGTTATTACTGATAAGGTAATTGATGTAACAATTTCCAAGGTAGATATCACAGACGGCAAGACCGAGCTGGAAGGCGCAGAGCTGGTAATCGCACCTGCTGAGGGCACAAAGGTTGACCTGAGCAAGGTAACAGCAACCGGCGGATTCCAGAAGGACACATTCAAGGCTGAGGCTGGCAAGATCACATTTGTATCCGGTAAGGAAGTAACTGTACTCTCCAAGCTCCCGGCTGGCGAATACACACTGACTGAAATTACAGCACCTGACGGCTTCACACTGAAGAAAGAATCCATCACCTTCAAGGTAGATGCATTCGGTAAGGTAACAGTGGACGGTAAGGATGCAAACGGCACAGTTGTGATGGAAGATGCACCTTCTGTCATCGAGATCAACAAGGTCAGCATGACTGACGGCAAGACAGAGCTGAACGGCGCAACCCTGACCATCTATGATGAAAAGGGCGAGAACGTAGTAGTTCTGAACGAGAAGGAACTGACATGGACATCCAAGGTTAACGAAACATGGACGATCACAGGTATTCCGGACGGCACATATGTGCTGAAGGAGACCGGTGACACGGTAACTGACGCGGATGGCAATGTATACGAAGTAACCGATTCTACGTTCAAGTTTACAGTAGAAAACGGCGAAATCGTGAAGCATGAGACCGTTAAGGCTGATGAAAACGGCACATACGAGATTGACGGCAACACGATTACTGTAAACGATGCGAAGAGAGGCTACAAGGTAAACATCAGCAAGACCGATGTAAGCAGCAAGGAAATTCCGGATGCAGTTCTCACGATCTATGAAGTGACCGAGGACGGCAAGACAGCAGTTGATGAGTTCACAACTGACGGCAAGACTAAGCACACATTTGACGCGATCGAGCCCGGCAAGGTATACATTCTGGAAGAAACCACAGTACCGGATGGCTTTGTAAGAGCTGAGGAAATTTACTTCAGAATCGACAAGGACAACAAGGTAGAGGTATCCAAGGACGGCAAGACCTGGGAGGCAAAGGAAGACACGACCATCGTTATGGTGGACGATTATTCCAAGATCGAGATCAACAAGGTCAGCATGACTGACGGCAAGACAGAGCTGAACGGCGCAA
>CALGTT010000156.1 GCA_937901485.1 uncultured Ruminococcus sp. | reverse complement strand
TGCCGCTTGTGCCGCAGGCACATAAGGCAACGAATGTCAGCGGCGACTCGCCGCTCTGCGGTGGGAAGATGTTGATCTTGAAAACGGCTTGCTTTCGGTCAATCGGACTTCTGGCGAAATTCAGAAGCAATCCAGCGGCATATCTCGTGACCGGCACAGCCAAGCCGACCGAACCGAGAACGATGCAGAACCGTTTTCAGCGGATTCTGAAATCTTGTGGTGTCCGGAAGGTCAATTTCCACATGCTCCGTCACACCTATGCGACAGTTTGCGTAGAAAATGGCTTTGATCCGAAGACTTTGAGCGAACTGCTCGGTCATGCGGATGCTGGTATTACGCTGAACCGCTATGTCCATTCTTCCCTGCAGATGAAGAGAAATTATGTCAGCCGCTTGCAGCTGACTGCCTGAAAAGCAATCCGCCGTCAGAATCTTGTCCGGCGGCGGATATAGATTGCCTATGTTTCTTGAAATGACCGTGTTTCGGCGTATAGGGGCGGAATTGACGAAAAATTTTCGCTTGCAGTCCATAGTTTTATTATACCACAAATGCGAAGAAAATTGCATAATTTATTGAAAATCTCTTGCATATTATTCTTTTTTGTGGTATAATGGTTGCAATTTTATATGGGTGGATGGTGGTAGAATGGAAAATGTGATTAGAATTGCGGTTGTGGACGATGACAAGAGTGAGCTTCATTATATACAGCGATCAATTACTCATGCTTTTCAAAAATTACATATTGCATGTCATATTCAGAGCTACCAAAGTGCGGCAGGCATGTTACAATATCAAAAGGAACACCCCTTTGATGCAATATTTCTGGATATTGATATGCCCGATGTGAATGGAATGGATGCAGCAGAACAACTGAATCAGTCAGATCATGGGACGGAGATCGTTTTTGTCACGAACCATGACGAATTGGTGTATAAGGCGTATCGTTTCAAGGCTTTGGGATTCATCCGTAAAAAACATATGGATGAGGAAATTGATGAAATTCTGGAGGTTCTGCTCACTGCGTTAAACCGGAAGAGAAAGTATCTGACTTTTCAGGATGCGGGAAAGACGATCCGTATCCGGCTCGAAGATATTATCTTCATACAAAGTGATGATCATTATGCTGAAGTATTCACAATACACGGCAAAGAAACCATCAGAGGAAGTCTGAACAGTATAGAGTCTGCATATGGCACTTTTGGACTGATCCGTATTCATGTACGATATCTGGTCAACTTCAAGTATATCTACTCGGTAGAAAAAAACACAGTGATTTTGCAAAACCGCAAACAGCTTCCTTTGAGTCGCAGTCGATCAGCTACAGTGAAAACACAGTTCCAGATGTATGCAAGGAGGGTGTAAATGCAGATTTTATGGTTTATCATAGAACTTTCGGCAACGGCATTTGAAAATTATGTAATATTGAACAGCTTGAATGATTATTTTAAGCCGCGAGGTAGATATGCACTCATTCCCTTCTGGGGAGCTATGGTACTGACAACTGGGTATGTCACAGTAATCAATCAAATTCATATTTTCGAGGGGTTTCTTTCAGCGGTAACAATCAGCCTGTTTATCCTGTACGCCTTATTATTTCTTGAAGGCAAGACTCTGATGAAAGTAATCATGGTGCTGATTGCATTTTCTCTGATTTTAGGGATTAACATGTTAGTTGCAAATGCCATTGCAGCAATATTGAATATTGAATTACTTACAGAAGGTGACAGTATCCGGCTAATCGCATTATTCCTGACAAAAATCCTGTTTTTTGCTGCGATGAAAATCATTGTGAAACTTTTCAAAAAAGAAGGATTTACATTGAAATCTCCGGAACTATTTGCAGCAGCAGTGATGCTTGTGCTAACACATGTAATCGCAGTGATTTTAATTGCTGTTCAGATGAATGAAAATAATGCGGAACAGCTCACCTTTATTGCAATTTTGAGCACAATACTGACGGATATTTTCATCATTTACATGATGCGGAAAATTTCGAAGGACAACAAGAACACTCTTCGCATTTCGCTGCTGGAGCTGCAACTTTCTGAACAAAAGCAAATGGCAGAGGATGCTGGACAAATCAGCAAGGAAATCAAAAAAGCAGAACATGATCTGAAACACCATCTCCTAAGTGTACTGGGAACATTAGAGAATGGCGATACCCAAGAGGCAGAGGAATACCTCAGAACGCTGCTCAAGGAATATGAAACAAGTATTTTCAAATACATTTCATTGGAGAATAGTGCGATCAACAGTGTGCTGAATTTCAAAATTGGCAGATGCCGTGCAAATGGAATTGATTTCAAGCTTGAAATTGAATCTAATTTTGCTGGATTTGATGATACCGACATCTGCGTTCTCCTGTCGAACCTGCTTGATAATGCTATCGAAGCCAGTCAATCTATGCCAGAAAGTCCTATGATCACACTGACTGTGACAAATAAGCAAAACTATCTGTGCATTCTTGTACGCAACCGCATTATGGAATCTGTTCTTGCAAAGAATAAACAACTGAAAACAACAAAGCAGAACAAGAAAAATCATGGACTCGGATTATACTCTGTCAGTCAGATCGTAGACAAGTACGAGGGCATGAAGAATTTCTATGAAAAGAATGGTTACTTTGTGGCGGATATCTGGCTGAAACAGAGTATTCAAAGTATTGAAGAACGAATCGCACAGGAGGAGATTTACCAAACTCGACAAATATGATACCAAACTCGACATTCTGGTTGACTTTTCCATACAGCCGGCTGTATAATTGAGCTAAAGGGTGATAGAAATGATTACTGCACTTGCTCAATATATAGCCGGCTGTTTGCTGCGTAATGACATCATTGATGGCGAAAAGCTGGATATTTATATCTATGGATTTGAGGTGATGATTTCCAGTATCAGTGGCTTTGCAATTGCTTTGCTCTTGGGACTTGCGTTTTCACAGATATTGGAATGTATAGTATTTCTGCTCATATTTGTCAGTATGCGGAGCTATATGTTTGCACATATTTCCAAGAAAATCGTAACATTACAAAGGAGGAATCACTATGAAGAAAAAGTATGCGAGTATTCTGGCATTCATATGCAGTCTGTGTTTCCCTGTCATGACTGGTCTTTCATGTCCGGATCCTGTGTTGGCATCTGCGGAAAGCACTGTCACTGAAAATGATACTGTAGTATATGATGGTTTGATTTATTCTCTCAGCGGTACCGAAGCCGTATTGCAGGGCTGCGAGGATATCACTGCTGTTTCTGTAACGATTCCTGCTGAAATTGACGGTAAACCCGTTGTGTTTTCTCTTCCGGCATTCCGTGATTGTTCATCCTTGGAACGGATCAATGTGGAGGAAAATCACGCCACGCTTTGCAGCATGGATGGTGTGCTGTTCACGAAAAATAAAAAGGGATTGCTGGAATATCCCTGTGCAAAGGCAGGGGAGTACTGTGTTCCCTCTGAAACAGAACGGGTAGAATATGGTGCATTTCAGAATTGCACCGGGATCACTTCTATCACGCTGTCCTCCAGTCCTCTGTTGGGAGCTTTTGCGTTCCGAGACTGTACCAGTCTTACTGAAGTGAATGGTATTGCAAGGCTGGAACAAGGCAATGTATTCATAGGCTGCGAAAAGCTGACCACATTGACGATCGGACATTGCGTTATCAGTGAACTGGTATTGCAGAATATGAAGCAATTGACCGCTGTTGACATTTTTCCCAATTGTACCTTTGAAAAACTGATTGTTGCGAATTGTCCTGTTCTGACGAAATTATGGATCAATGGGACTGTCAGTGATCCCGTATCTACAGAATCTGCTGTACAACTCATCGGTCTTCCTGCGTTAAAGCAGCTGCAGCTGCCTGTAACCGTCAAGATGACAGATCAGATCAGGCTTCCACGCATGGTTGCTGAGGTGCGAGAGTGCGGAAGCATAGAATCTATTACATGCGGTTATCCCGGTTCTATCGTTGTCAGCGACTGCGGCAGTTTGACAGAAATGCGTTTTCACGAAAACCTCAGCATGGATATTTCGGTTACTTCCTGTGAAAATTTGGCTGCTGTTTACGGCAGAAGTGCAGATGCAGTGCTTCGGAAAAACTGCGAACAGTTGGGACTATCATTTATTTCCTTTGAGGATAGTGTCCATACAGGTGATGTTTCTGCGGACGGAGAGATCAACATTGCAGATGTGCTCCGGCTGAATCGTGCAATTCTCATTGGAGAGCCTCTTAGCTCCCTTTCAGAATCACTTGCAGATTATGATGGCGACGGAATGATCACCGCAGCAGATTCTCTCTGCATTCTGAAAGCGATAATTGGATTAACTGAATGAGTGGATGCGTATTTCGCAGACTTCAATATGATTAGAGCCTGTGTATAAACAACAAAATAATGAATGAGGGCTGCTTCGACATTTTATGTGGCAAAGCAGCCCTTCAATCATGAAAAAGCAAAATGTATTCACCCCCAAGCTATTATACAATGTTATACAGCGACATACCCCTCTAAACCCTATCATCTCAAAAAAGGCGGTGACCCCCATAAAAATCTACCAACTCCACTTCGACAACGAACACTACGACTATTTCGTCCCAGAGCAGGATCTCCCCATCAGCGAACTCCGTACATTCGATGGCAGATCCAAGCAGAATGAGTGGACACCGCTGGCTGTCCGCAGGGCGAACTGGCGTAAGAGCATGGAATTGAGCGATGCTCCCAGCTGTATCCTTCCTGTATGCAGTTGATGACGGAACAGGAGGAGCGTATCCGGCAGGAGGAACTGGACGAGGAAGAAGATTTTGTGATGGGATTGGAGTGAGAACAATGACGTACAGAGGCTTTTATGTGAAGATTTCGCAGGAATCTGTTCCCAGAGTCGATAAGGATGGCAACGAGGTGCAGTGTGCAGGGTTTTTGATTGAGATATTCGAGAACGAACAGTCCGCTATTCCGCTGGACAGGATTTCGGCGGCGGTGGATTTTGAATTGCTCGAACCCAGTGTAGCGGAGGCGACTCCCCACGGGGTGGGGAGGTGGCACGAAGTGCCAGAGGGGACGGCACCGGTGAGGTGGAGCAGTTTGTGAAGGATTATATTGATAGTGAGAGGAAGAAATTGATTGGAACT
>CALGTT010000155.1 GCA_937901485.1 uncultured Ruminococcus sp. | reverse complement strand
CCCCGCAAAGCGGGGGAGGGATATGCGGGGGTTGCACCCCCGAGTCCCGCTTTTTTTCGATAGACTGAGTGTCCGCCTTTCGGCGGACATTTTTTAATAGCCATGACGCTCTGCTTGCAAGCGTCATGCGGTTCAGAAACCGCCCTCGCGAAACAGTAAGCCACCGTCACCGCTTCGCTGACAAACGCGCTCAACAGCGCGGTTGCCGCGCACTTGACAACTCCCTTTTTTTATGCTATACTAATATCATGCATGAGATTAGTGAAAGGAGCACTGCCAATGGAAACCCTGATGAAACTGCTTGCCGACCCCATTTGCAGCCAGATTATCCAGATCCTCCGCGTTCATGGTGCAATGACAATCGGGGAAATCCTCACCGCAGCCCCACAGCTTTCCCGTGCCACCGTCTATCGGCGCATGGAGAAAATGCTGGGGCAGGATGTCGTGCGCATTGCGGAAACACGGAAAGTACGCGGTCAGGAGGAACACCGCTACACCATCGGCACCATCTGGATCAATGATCCGGGTACGGAGGAGGACTGCCGCAGGCTCGTGACAATGGGGCTGATGCAGATCGCTGACCGCTACAGCCGCTATTTTGACAGCGGTGATGTGGATACCGGACGCGACCAGCTGTTCCTCACTCATTACAGCATTGCGCTCAATGACGAAGATTTCAAGGAAATGCTGCAAAAAATGGCAGCAATTGTAGACAGCTACCAGAACAAACAAGGCGCGGACGGGGCAAGACTGCGAAGTCTGTTCCTGTTGTCCGCACCGGAAGGAGAACATCATGAACAAAAATGAATTCCTGCACCCCGATCAGCCGGACGGCATCTACCGCTATGAAATGCCCATGATCGGCGGTATTCCGCAATATGTACAGATTCGCGGCACCAATAAAAACAACCCCGTCCTGCTCTTTCTGCACGGCGGGCCGGGCGGCGCATTGTCGGGCGTTACCCATATCCTTCATGCCGGCTGGGAAGAACGCTTCACAGTTGTCAACTGGGACCAGCGCGGCGCAGGCAGAACTGCCGTGTATCACCGCAAACGTGCCGCGGAAATCGGAAAAACCGGTTCGATGGAGGATTATGTGCAGGACATCGGCGAGGTCATCGCCTACCTGCATACCGTCCTTGACTTTGACAAGCTCATCCTCTGCGGCTTTTCGTGGGGTACGATGATCGGCGCGGAGTATGCAAAGCAGCATCCGGAGGAGCTTCTCTGCTATGTGGGTATCGGGCAGTGCGTCAACTACCGTGACGGCGTTCTGTGTACCTGCGAAAAGCTGCTGCGCATCATTCCCAAAGATAGTGCGGATGCGAAGAAAGTGCAGAAGCTCATTGCGGACATGCCGGAAAATCCAAAGTGGGATCAGAAACTGATGTGGAGTATGCGCAGCTTTAATCCCCTTTGCGGAAAATACATCATAAAACACGCCAAGCGCACCCCGATGCTGAAGATTCTGCGTTCTCCTCTTTGGAATCTGCACGAAAAGATCCGTGCCACCATCCCCGACAGCAAAGCCCTTGCGCGTTCCTATCGGACAATGCTGGAGTACGATTTCCGGCAAAATCTGCATTTTTCCGTGCCCGTCCTGTTCGTGTCCGGCGAGGAGGAATCCGTCTGTCCGTCAGAGCTTGTGCAGGAATGCATGGATATGCTCACCGCGCCGGAAAAGCGCGTTGCCATCATTCCCAATGCTGCACACGGCTGCTTTTTTGACCAGCCGGAACGGTTCATGGAAGTGCTCTCCGGATTTTTGGAATGATGATAAAAGAGAACGATGCCGAAGCATCGTTCTTTGCTATTTCAAAGAGTCATATCAGCCAAAACATCCCCCAATTCCAGTAAATAATATTTGCAATGGTCACAGTCATGCAAACATTTACAAAATAAAACTCTATCTTCTGCACCTTTTTCACCGCGATACGCTTTTGCTTCACAAAACCATATACAACAAGTGCAGACATCAGCAGGGCGGATAAGAAAATGAGAAACAGGGCAATTCTATAACCGGATATACACCACTGCTGATAATTGAACAATGTGGGGACTATAAATGAAAAAACAATAATCGGAAATAAAGGGAACAGCGTTCCTGTAATATACCATAAGCCGAATCCCTTTTTCTCATGTTTACCTCTGATCTTATTGTATAATCCCTTTACTGCATATCTTATCATATTCACAATGCAGAAAACCAGAGTCAGTATATAAAGTCCGATCACGATGATATCTGCCAGAATATCCTTGATGCCTATGACGAGAACGTCACCGTATACAGCAGATATTTTGTCAATCTTGTTTTCGTCCGTTCTGACATCATATGCTTCGACGGGTTCACTTGGTTTTGCAGATGAAACGGACATAAGCTGATATATCTTTAGCGGGCCATGGAAAATAGTTCTTGCAGACATTGTCAGCCCCTCATAATCCGATGCTGTTCCTTCATATTTTCCAAACAGTATGGCAGGCATTTCTATGTTGTAGCTCTTTTCACTTGATTGATTTGTCTGAATGACCATTCCCACTTTATTGTTCATATCCAGCATAAGATAACTGCTGCATCCCGCCGTATTGCCGCCATGTCCTATGAGGTCTGTTCCGTAATTCGTTCCCAGATTCCAGAAACCGTGATAATTTCTTGGAATGTCTGTTCCTTCATAATATAATGACGGTGAAAACAATTTATGATAGGTTGCTTTCTCACTGAATAAAACAGTATCTTCGGATAAAAGCGACTGCGCAAATTTCTGCATATCTTCAATGGTAGAAATACACGCTCCCGCGGGGTACATAACGATATAGGTCATATTGGGAGTTATCTCCTTTACATCCCTTGTATATACCTTTAACGCCATTCTCCTATTTTTCACATCCTCGTGATCACGCATATCCGGGCATATAGAGGCGTCATTCATATCCAATGGTTCAAAAATATGAGTTCTCACATAGTCATGATAAGGAACGCCCGAAACACGCTCTACAATATAAGCAGCCAGAGTTGTTCCCCAGTTGCTGTACGCACAGACTGTACCCGGCTCAAAAAACTGCCTCGGCTGAATTGTCATCAGGTATTCTTCAAGCGGCAGTATTCTGTCTTCCTTGTCCGTTGCCATCCCGATCACACTTTCTTCAAAGCCAGCGTTATGGTTCATTAAATGCAACATGGTAACAGGAGCATCATATTTCAGGTTCCGAAGAAATCCTTCAGGCAGATAATTTCTTACATCGGCTTCTAATTCTATTTTTCCCTGCTCTGCCAACTGCATGACACTGATCCACACCAAAAGCTTAGAAACAGACCCCCATTCCATTACAGTATCTTCAGTAACCGGCAGTTTATTTTTCACATCCATATACCCAAAATGATTTCTGTATATTGTTTCGGTTTCATCAAATACAGCCACACTCATTCCCGCCGTTGTATCTGCATGTTCCAAAGCATATTGTTCAATTTTACTTCCCACATCTGAAATCGTTGTACTGCTGTCTTCTGCCATAACCGTGATTGGCAGCATCTGGCTCATACACAGCACTACAATCATCATGCAAACAAATCCCAAGCTTTTCATGATCAGTGCCCCCTTCATTGTATTGTATTAGAGCCTGTTCACCTAAAATGAATATGCAGATTTTCGAGCATAAATTTCACACAGACAAGGTAAAAAATCGCAGGATACGTAAACTTTGCCCAAAAGATGCGTATGAGATTTTAATGTGAGCAGGCTCTAAGATAAGCACCGCACAAAACCATTGTACGGTCTTTGTGCGGTGCCTCCTTTATTTGTAAATAAATGAGATCGACCAGAGCAGTGTTTTATGCTCTGTTGTTGATGATCTTTGTCAGCTCAACCGGATCTACGATCTTGCCATCCTTGTATACACGCATGTTGCCGGATGCGATCTCGTCGATCAGGATTACTTCACCGTTGTTGTAGCCGAACTCGAACTTGATATCCCAGAGATCCAGACCGAGCGTCTTCAGGTCGTCAGCAACGATCTTTGTGATCTTCAGAGTCTGCTCCTTCATGCTGTTGAACATTTCCTGTGTCATAACGCCCAGAACTGCCAGACCTTCGCTTGTTACCAGCGGATCGCCCTTTTCGTCGTTCTTGAAGGTGCACTCTACATAGCCGCCCTCGATCACTGTGCCGTCAGCCATGTACTCGCCGTATCTTCTGATGAAGCTGCCGGTTGCAACCAGACGGCAGATAACTTCCAGACCATGACCGAATACAGTTGCCGGAAGAACCTCCATGGTAGCATTCTCAATGTCTGCGCCCACATAATGTGTCTTGATACCGGCTTCCTTGAGCTTCTCGAAATAATAAACAGAAGTCTGGAGATTTGCCTTGCCGATGCCGTCGATGGTCAGACCAACGGAATTCTCGCCCGGATCAAATACGCCGTCCTTGCCGGTGCAGTCATCCTTGAACTTGAGCATTACATTGCCGTTTTCCAGCTTGTAAACGTCCTTTGTCTTGCCAGTGTAGATCTTTTCCATAGTGATTCTTCCTTTCATGGATATGGGATTTGGATAGCGGATTTATGCAGTCAAGGGGATCATTCCCACTCTGCAGCAGATTATCGGCTTTGAACAGATTTGTTCATCACACCTTACCTTTGATAACAAAGTTAGTATATCACAAATTTCGCATAATTTCAATAGGTTTTTTTCATTTTTTTCTGATTACACAAAATATTTTTTGTTTTATGTGCCGGTTTTGGTGATTTGAGTTTTATGGTTTGCTTAGTAATAGCAAATTATGCTTTTATCATCTCGATATAGTTTAATGGCTGTGCCAGCACCTTTACACCATCGGGATTGCTTCCTGTTTCGAAAACCATTTTCCAGTAGTCATAATTATTTTTACCTGAAAATACAGTACTTGCCATATCACGATTTTTCCACAATGGCAACTTAATAAGGTTTCTTATAAAATTAGTGATGTTTGCCCAAAGCTGTTCATCAAACTCTATTTGAAACTCGCTGCCTTGCTCATACATTTTTCCTGTATTACTAAAATAGTTCTCAATTACTTTCTTTAACCACAGCATCCAGTTATACATAATCTCTTCTTTAGAAATACGGTATGCCGCTAAATGCTCA
>CALGTT010000154.1 GCA_937901485.1 uncultured Ruminococcus sp. | reverse complement strand
TTCGTCGAGCAGACCTACACGAAGGTCGTGCCGCAGAACGTCAGAGATTTCATTGACATGATGGCTGACAAGAAGCCGGAAAGGAGGTCGGGACGCAAGGCAAAACCGACAGAACAGTTCCAGTCGGAACAGCTGACCGAGGACTGAACTCCCCCACAGTTCGCTCCAGAATCGCTTGTGTGGGCGGGCAACGCCCGCTGGTGAGATGTTGCCTTATGCACTGCGTGCAAGCGGCAACAGGGAGTTTCTGCCGACCTTTGCCGCAGGCATTGGGAGGCAAATTGCCAGCACGGGCTCCGTGCCAGCTATAAGCCGCTGACCGAGGAGTACATCCGCACACAGGGCATCGACTGCTCCGGACTTGTGTATTACACGCTCACCCACCTCGGCTACAGCACATCCGGCTTTGACTGGAACAATCCTGTGCCGGTTGACACTGTGCATTGGCTGTCGATGGACAATGACTGCACCATCACTTATGGCGGTGTTACGTCAAAACTGGACATCGAGAAGCAGAAAATCAAGACGGAGGAGCATCCCTATTGGGAGTGTGCGGACGGCTCGACCATTACCGCTGGCTCGGTCGTTGTGTCTGAAACGAAAGACATCAACCATGCCTGGATCTATATGGGCGAGTTTGAAAACCGTGACGCAGTTGTGCAGTATCTCCGCAGTATCGGGCGGCGAACCGCCGCTGGTGATCGTTGCCTTTTGCACTTTGTGCAAGCGGCAACAGTAAGTTCCTGCTGACCTTTGCACCGTAGGTGCATTGGGAGGCAAATTGCTAGCGGGGGGCACCCCGCCGGATGTGCAGTTTACGCTCTGTAAGGTGGATGCCGAAACGAGCATGGCAATCGGCAAAAGCAGCGTGGACGGCTCGACCGCTGTGTACGGAATTTATTCCGATCATGCGTGCAAAAATAAGGTCGCTGAAATCACCATCGGCGAGGATGGAATGGGCAGCGTCAAGCTGAAAAGCGGCACTTATTACGCAAAGGAAATTTCCGCCCCGACCGGATATGCACTGGATGAAACGGTATACACCCTCTCCGGCAGCGGGCGGCGAACCGCCGCTGGTGATCGTTGCCTTTTGCTCTTCGTGCAAGCGGCAACCAGTGTTTTGCAAGTCAATCTTATGCTGAATTTTGGGAGAACATGCCGACCTTTGCACCGATGGTGCATTGGGAGGCGATTGCCAGCGGCGGCTCGCCGCTTCCGAGCAGGATGTGCCGGTTCGTTATGTTGTCCCTGCCGACCAGACCGCAACGCTGACAGCGGATGCGACTGTGGACGTTTCCTTTGAGAATGTGCTGAAGAAATTCACAGTTGAAGTCACGAAGGAGGATGCGGAAAACGCCGCAGCACAGGGCAATGCAACGCTCTCCGGTGCGGTGTACGGCATTTACGAGAACGGCGAGCTGGTGGACACCTATACCACCGATGAAAACGGCAGCTTTGTGACTGGTGAATATCTTTGCGGCGAAAACTGGACGATTTGTGAGATCACCCCCTCCGAAGGCTACCTGCTCGATCCGACTGTGTATGAAGTGGGTGCAGAGCCGCAGCATTATACTGTTGAGAAGAATACCCTGAACATGACTGTGTACGAATCCCCTGTGAAGGGCAAAATTTCCATCATTAAGCACAGCGATGACGGGCGGCGAACCGCCGCTGGTGATCGTTGCCTTTTGCACTTTGTGCAAGCGGCA
>CALGTT010000153.1 GCA_937901485.1 uncultured Ruminococcus sp. | reverse complement strand
AGACAGTATCAGAATATGGGTAAGGAGCTTATGCGGGCTTCAAAGAAGGTGGCAGAGGAAACGGGAATGCCCGAAAAACCCATATGGTAGCGGATCGCAAATGCTTCCTCGCGCGTCAGGCGCATGTAGCTTGAAATGATGTACACCGACTTCTCGCCGTGCCCGTAGGGAAGCGTGTCGTCGATCGTGTAGTAGGGAACCTTCTCCCAGACACCTTTGTCATTTTTGGCGTTGCGGTACTCCACCTTGTAGAAATTCAGCTTGCAGATATCATGCAGCAGTGCCACCAGTGCAATTGTCTCCTCACTGAAATCCATCCCATACACTTCCTTTGTGCGCGGACGGGTGAGATAATCCTTCAGACAGTGGTACACATTCACCGAATGCTCCACAAGTCCCCCCTCATGCGAACCGTGAAAGCGTGTGCTGGATGGTGCGGTGAAAAAATCACTGGCATCCGACAGCAGATATTCCAGCAATGCCTGTGCGCCCTTGCGCTGGATGTGCGTCTGAAACAGGGCAATAAATTCCTCTTTTGCAGTCATGCGAATCTCCTCCTTGCTTTTGATACCTGTTTATTATATCATTTTTCAATCTGCTTTTCAAGGAAATTGTAAAAATTCATGATTTCAGACATTTGTACAGTTAAGATTTTGTGCACATTGCATATGGTTTCGAACAAGAATAAACCGGAGATTTTAGGGCACAATACATCCGAACCGGTTGGAAGCCAAAGGCAGACCAAGCCGGATAAAATCAGATAGGAGGCAGTCAGCATGAAAAAAATGTTGATTCTGCTGGTAACACTGGCAGCGGCTGCAGCACTGATGGTTGCCTGCGGCAGAAACAGAAATGACGCAGATACCAATTCTGTACAGCAGACCGAAACACAGCGGATCGAAACTGAGATGACAGAGCGCGAAACTGAGGAAACGCGTGAAACGGAGCGCACGGATGACACCGGAATGCTTGACGATGCAGAGGACATGGTCAGCGACGTTGTCAGCGGTGCTGAGGGACTCGTCAGCGATGCAGCGGAAGAAGGACGGGATATCATCAGCGATATTGCCGGAACGGAAACACAGGAATCCGCGGAGAATGCTTCGTCCGATACCTCCCGATAACTTATGATGCCCAGAACGCTTTCCGGCGGCTGGGCATTTCTTTTCCTAAGTGTGAATAATTTGTATACTTTTCGTGAAATGAAATGTGAAGAAGTTTTTTTTCCTGAAAATTCTGGACATTGCGTTAATCTTATGCTATAATAGAATAAAAGCAATTGAACAACAGAACCTGAAGATCATTGGAAGAAGGCTTTGTAAATGAATTGGTTATTTTACTTAGAGTTGGATTTTTTCTGCCTCTGCATCATCATGACATTGTTTCTTCGTGTTTCTCGTGCAGGGGACAAGCAGAATTCCCAGCGTATTCTGACCGCACTGATGGTCAGTGTGATGGCGTTGTGCATTTCGGATACACTATGGGTCGCGCTCGAATCCATCACGCCTGTAAAATGGGCAGGTCTGAAATATGCCGTTGACATGGTATATTATATTCTTTCCGGATTTGTTTCATATCTCTGGTTTTTGTACTCGGAATACCAGCAGGAATCCCGGCTGGTCGGTTCGAAACGCATGAAGCTCCTCGGTGCATTGCCGGTCACGATTTTTAATCTCCTGACGCTGACAACGCCGTGGACAAAACTGATGTTCTACATTGACGCGGATGGCAGTTTCCATTACGGCAAGCTTTACATATTGCAGTCGGTTGTGCTGTACGGCTACATTGTGTTCACCTCCGGAAAGGCGTTTCTGCGAGCGCAGAACAAGGAAGATTATGCGAACAGGAGCAAATATCTCACCATTTCCTCCTTCTGCATCTTTCCGCTGATCTGCGGCATCTGGCAGATGCAGTCCGGCAGTTCGCCCGTCCTGAGCATGGGTATTACACTGGCACTGCTTCAGGTCTATATCAACCTGCAAAATGAAAAGATCTCCATAGATCCCCTGACACAGCTCAATAACCGCAACCAGCTTCTGCGCTATCTTTCCAGCAAAATGAAATCTGCCAGCAGCGGCAAGCAGCTCTATCTGCTGATGATGGACATGGACTATTTCAAGAAGATCAATGACCAGTACGGACATATCGAAGGTGACAGGGCACTTGTGCGCGTGGCAGCTGCACTCAAAAAGGTCTGCTCCCGCTACCGCAGCTTTGTCTGCCGTTACGGCGGTGACGAGTTCATTATCATCTGTGAAACCTCAAAGGAAGAAAAGATCAGGACGCTCTGCACGGAGCTGAACGAGCAGCTTGCACAGGAAAATGAAGCGGCAGGTGCACCGTATTTTCTGCATCTGAGTATCGGCTATGCGATGTACACTGACGAGATGAAGACCATCCCTGATTTCATTCAGGAAGCGGATAAGATGCTCTACGAGGTCAAAAGGGCAAGAAAAAACTGATGTGAATCCTCCGCGAAAGCGGAGGATTTTTTGCCCGTCCGACGCAATTCTGCAAAAAATACATACACCAAAAGTATATTTGACTTTTCTGCAGAAATATGCTATACTATTAATGTTGACATCGTGTGAACAGGAGATGAACTATGGATTTTATCAGGCAAAGCAGAAGAAGCGAACAAGCCGCACCCGCACTGCCGCCGGAAACCGTTCTGGCAGAGCAGTGGCATCTGACAGGAACAGCAGCGGCAACGCCAAATATGATCAGCTATCTTGCAGTACAGGCAGAAACCGGAGACATGTTCCGCGTGCTGGAATACCTTCCGGAGGATGCGGCAGAACGTGCGGAGGACGGAAATACTGTTCTGCCGGACGATGACTTTGCAGAGGGCAGAAAACGCTTTCTGAAAGCAGCACGCACCCTTGCAAAGCAGAATGTGCCCCATCTGCCGGAGCTGCGTGAGGTCATCGAAGCCAACGGCACAGCATACTGTGTTTTTCCGCAGACGGAGGGGGAAACCCTTGCACGGACGGATTTCCCGCGCACCGCATCCTATGTGCGCAGTATCGGCATTGCGCTCTGTGATACTTATACCGCACTGCACCGAAGCGGACTTTTTTACGGCAGGCTCTCTGCCTCGGAGATCCTCGTGTGTGCGGATGGCACATTTACCCTGAATCCCGACCAGATTCTGGAAGCTGCCGCTGACGGTACTTCCGACCTCACGGAGGACATGCACATTCTGACCACGTTCCTGTCAGGAATGCTCGGCAGCATTGATGAGGACGCTGAACTGCCGGAGGATATCGCCATCCTGTGCAATGTCCTGCAATACAGCTATCAGGATGCTGCTCTTCTGAAAAATGCCCTGATCTGCGAGGGAAACACCCTCGAAAAGCCGCAGACTGCACGTTCCTCGGCAAAGTCCGTGATCCGCGCCGTCCTCTGTCTGCTCTTTCTGCTGGCAGGTGCGGCAGGTGCGTTCTGGCTCGGCAGAAATCATCTCCCGCTGGGCTGGTGCATGAAGCTTGGTCTGGTGCGTGAGGATGTGATCTCCGTCTGGATGCCCATGGAAACCACGCTCGATGAAGTGGAAACGCAGGAAATGTACCAGAAGCTGACAGCCGCCTTTGAGCGTGAATACCCCGGCTTCGGCGTGAATCTGGTGATCTATGCGGACGATTCCTTTGCAGATGCACTCAGCCTGTCCGACGCAGAGCCGCCGACTGTGTTCATGAACTGTGATGATCCTGCCGTGCAGGAGATCGCAGGGGATCTGACGCTCCTGACAAAATCCATTCCCGATACCTATCTTGCGGATATGCGCGGATTTACCCGCAGCATTCCGCTGGGCTGCAGCCTGACAGCTCTCTATTACAACGCCTATTCCTGTGAGGAGATCGAAGCGGACTCCATTGAATATGCTGATATTGCAGAGGAGATCGGTTATGACGCAAGTGCCGCACAGTTTTTGCATCATGCAGAGCCGGAGCACGCGCGTGCAGAGGGTGACTTCAGAGAATTCCTCGCAAGCCGCAGTGAACAGCCGTTTCTGGCAAGCACAACACGCCTTGCCATTGCAGAACGCAATGCCCTGACCTCCGGTGCGATCCGGATGCTGCCGGTTTCTGCGGATGGTACATATCCGCTGCAATATGAAATGTGCTGCAGCATCAACGGCAATGCGGACTGGAACAGCCAGCGCATCGGAATGCTCTGGCTGCAGTACCTCCTGACGGAGGAGGCCCAGCAGATCATGTTTGCGGAAAAGAGCTGGGGCAGCTTCAAGGTGCTGGATGTGGGCGAGGAAAGCCTCAGCATCAAGATCACTCTGATGCCCGGCCATCGGCTGC
>CALGTT010000152.1 GCA_937901485.1 uncultured Ruminococcus sp. | reverse complement strand
GCACGCCATCTATGGCGGCGTTGTGCCCGAAATAGCCTCCCGCCACCATGTTGAGGCCATTTATCAGCTTGCCGACAGCGCCATTGCCGAAGCCGGCATCAGGAAATACCCCAAGGCGTTCGTGTACTTCTCCCGTCTGAGTGATGCCGATGCAGGCTATAAGGCAGGCGAGCACGAGGTCAGCAGTGCAATGGCATATGAGGCACTTATCGCTGAGCTGTCCGGTCTTGCCGGTGAGGAGCTTGTCACTGTGGATGTCATGTTCCCTGAGGGCATTTCCATCTATGAGGCGGCAAAGAAGCTGGAGGAAGCCAATGTCTGCGAGTCGCAGAAATTCCTCTACTACTTCAATATGGCAAATTACGGCTATGATTTCGAGCAGCATCTGCCCAAGACTGTGAGCAAGCTGAAGTTCTGCAAGATGGAGGGCTATCTGTTCCCCGACACCTACACCTTCTATGAGGAGATGGAGCCGGACGATGTATGCCGCAAGATCTACATGAACTTCAACAAGAAGATCACCGACGAGCATTTTGCACGCATGGATGAACTGGGCATCACACTGGACGAAATGATCACCCTTGCCTCCATCGTACAGGAGGAAGCGGCATACAAGAAGGACATGAAGGACGTTGCATCCGTATTCTGGAACCGTCTGAATAATCCGGCAGAATTTACCAGACTTCAGTCCGACCCGACCTCCAAGTATGTGGAGGAGATCATCAAGCCCAATATCGAGCTGGAGGATGAACTGGTGTATGAGGCGTATGATACATACATCTGCACAGGTCTGCCGGCTGGCGCGATCGGCAATCCGGGTATGGATGCCATTGAAGCCGTGCTCTATCCGAATGATACCAATTACTATTATTTCTACGCGAATGTCCAGACGGGCGTGACCTATTTTGCAACCACGCTTGAGGAGCATTATGCAAATGAGGAAATGATCAAGCAGCAGCAGGCAGAAGCCGCAGCTGCGGAGGGCAATGAATAATGCGCCCCGAGGTACTTGCACCGGCAGGCGATGCGGAACGCCTGCAGGCTGCACTGGATTTTGGCGCGGATGCGGTTTATCTGGGCGGTCAGATGTTCGGTATGCGCGCAAATCCTGCAAATTTTGACGCGCAGGGACTGCGTGACGCTGTTGCCAAGGCGCACGCAAGGGGCGTGAAGGTCTACCTGACCTGCAATACGCTGCCCCGCAGCAATGAATTGCAGTTTTTCCCGAAATTTGTGGAAGAAGCGGTTGCCGCAGGTGTCGATGCCATGATCGTGGCAGACATTGGTCTGATGACGATGCTCCGTGAGCTTGCCCCCGATATGCCCATCCACATGTCCACACAGACGGGTATTGTCAACTACGCCTCTGCAAACGCGCTCTACAAAATGGGCGCACGGCGTGTGGTGCTTGCAAGAGAACTCTCTCTTGAAGAAATCCGTGAGATCCGCCGGAATACGCCGCAGGATCTGGAAATCGAGGTATTCGTGCACGGCGCAATGTGCGTGAGCTTTTCGGGAAGATGCCTGCTTTCGGCATATTTCACCGACCGTGACGCGAATCGCGGCGCATGTGCACAGCCCTGCCGCTGGAAATATGCCCTTGTGGAGGAAAAGCGTCCCCATCTGCCGATGCCCATCGGGGAGGATGAGGATGGGACGTACATCCTCAATGCACGCGACATGTGCATGATCGACCATCTTGATAAGCTTGCCGAGGCTGGCGTGACTTCGTTCAAGATCGAGGGCCGCGCGAAATCCGCGTATTATGTATCCGTCATCACGAACGCCTACCGCATGGCGACCGACTATTATCTGGCACATCCGGATGACTACAGACTTCCGGAGCAGATCCGCAATGAGGTGTTCAAGGTGAGCCACCGCAAGTACTGCACTGGCTTCTTCTTCGGGCATCCCAATGCCTGCCAGTACTACGAATCCGGCGGCTATATCCGTACCTGCGATGTTGTCGGCATCATCCACCGCTGCGAAAACGGCACGGTCTATGCCACACAGCGCAACCGCTTCTTTGCCGGAGATACCGTGGAGATCCTCGCGCCGAATCGTGCACCGGTCACATGGAAAATGGACGAGATCTATAATGCGGACGGTGAGCGCATCACGACGGTCAACCACGCCATGATGGATTTCACGTTCCCCTGTGAGCTGGAATTCCCCGAAAATACGATCATCCGTCTTCCCACCGAGGAGGTCGCTGATCCCATCATCCCATAACAGCTTCGCCCCGCAGATGCGGGGCGATTTTTTGCCTATTCCTGAATATATGCCGCAGGATCGACATAGGAAGCACCCTGCATCACTTCAAAATGCAGATGGCTTGGCAGTGCGCTTTCCATGTCCGCAGTGCTGCCGACCGCGCCGATGACCATACCGCAGGTCACGGAATCGCCCGTGTTCACCGCAAGTCCTGCATTCAGATTGCAGTACCGGCTTCTGACACCATTCTGGTGGTCGATGGTCACGCTCACACCCCACAGCGGATCTTCCTCCACCGCTTCTACAACGCCGTCCGCCATTGCACGCACCTCGTCACCGGCTGCGGCGGCGATGTCAATGCCGTTGTGTGTCTGCCAGACTCCGGTGGTCGCGGATTTCACCAGTTCACCGTTGCTGAATGAGCCGATCACCTCACCCACGATCGGATAGGCTGCCGGTGCATCTGCCGGAACAGTTTCCGTGGTCGTTTCGCCCGTGCTTTCTGCATGGGTTTCGGGCTGGATCACTGCCGCTTCCTGAAGCTCTGCGTCCTGTGCCGCATCAGCTTCCGGCTGGATGCTTACCGTCTGCGGAACATAGGCAGCTTCCCTTGCACTGGTCATGGCAGTTTCCTGCGGAATGGGGGAAATGCCGGTTTCCGGAAGTTTTGCCGCCGCGTCATTTGCCGAATCAAGTGCGGAATCAAGCCGGATCGTCAGGTTGTCCGCAGTCTGTGTATAGGCGAACCAGCAGGAAACGCCGATCATGACCGCACAAAGCGCAAGCACCAGATAAAAGCTGAGATTCCCGTATTTTTTTCTGTTTTCGTTTGTGTTTGAATTTTTCACATAGAACACCTCCGTTGTTAGTTTGTTCTGCATTCGGGAGAATATTCAGGATGCGGAAAGAATTTCAAACGCCGGATGTGTGAAATTTTGCTGAAAAGATGTGTAGGAGATTATAATGTGAACAGTCTTTAGTATAAGATTGACATTTTATGTTTTCCGTGATATAATAAGGGTAGAAAATCCCGAATCGTGAAGGAGGAAAATGCAGTGAAACAGACAGCCATAATGCGTGCGACCAGTATTCTCTGTGTCATCTATGCGGTGATTTATACACTTGCTGCCATCGCAGCCGCAGGAGGCGGCATATATGTGTGGCACATCTGCAAAACAACGGAGATGGGGGAAGGACTTCAGGCTTTGGCGGCTCTTCTCACTTATTTGTTTGGAGCGGCTGTTATGGCGGTTGCATTGCTTGCTGTTATCGTGAGCGGTAAATTCGTTTTGCTTCATCTTTTTGCTGCTCTGGTGGGAAAACAAATGCGGAGGATGTGCCTGAACAAACCTGACAAGCAGCTGAGATATGTCGTGATCGACAGCAGTTTCAAAATTTTCTGCTCGATCCTGTCGTTTGTTTTATTCGTCCTATTGTATTATTGCTATATTTATGAGATATGGGTGCTTGCTGTGGGAATCGTGCTTGCCTGCCTACTCGCCCTGCCGTCCATTCTCAATCTTTTAATCGGTATCTGGAAAAAACATCGCAAAAACGCCCTTACTGCCCATGAGTAAGGGCGTTTTTACGCAGGCGCGTGATTTTTCAGAAAGCAAAAGAAACCCCTTGCATTCTGAGGGAAATTGTGCTATAATATAAGATAAAGTGTTTCTGACAGCCCTGCCGGCTGTCCAATCAGAGAAAAGAGGAGATTGTTTATATGGAAAACACATTATTCCCGATCGAAATGAAAGTGCACATTATTTTTGCATTGATTTCCCTGTTTGTCTTTGGAATGCAGTTCATCCGCCTGCGGAAAAAGTACCATCTTGTGCTTGCCATCGCCGTGCCAGCGTCACTGCTGGCGTATGTGATCGACAGCCGTGCGTTTTTCTATGCACTCGGCATCGCGGAGGGGGCTGCACTGATCGCTGCGCTCGTTCTTGCCAAGACGGTCGATCGTGACAAAGATGAGGACAAAAAGGAGAATGCCGCAGTCCAGATGAAGGCAGCAGCGGAGGATGCAGAATGAGGAAGATCGTCATTCCGGACTGGGACACGGTTTCTGCCGATGATGTGGGCTTTTCCGTCTTTTCAAAGTACGGTGAGGTCAAATGCTGCGGTCCGACTCTGCCGGAGGAAGCCGCGGAAAAGATCGGGGACGCGGACATTGTGCTCTGCAACAAAACGCCCATCACCGCTAAGGTGATTGCAAAGTGTCCGAATCTGAAATACATCGGCTTGTTTGCTACAGGCTATAACAACATAGACCTGAACGCCGCCTCGGAGCGCGGTATCGTGGTCTGCAATGCCGGCGAATATTCCACACAGGCGGTCGCACAGCATACCTTTGCATTGCTCCTGTCACTTGCCGGCAATATGACCGCCTATGACAAGTCCGTCAAAGAGGGAGCATGGATGCAAAGCCCCACATTTTCGTGGTTTCCGCATCCTGTGCATGAGCTGTGGGGAAAGACCATTGCCGTGATCGGTTATGGCAGCATCGGAAAAGCAGTCGCAAAAATTGCGGATGCGTTCGGGATGCGCGTGATCATCTCCACACGCACCGTGCCAGAAAATTGCCCGTATCCCGTGGTTTCCATGGAAGAGGCATTCCGTCAGGCAGATGTCCTGACCATCCACTGTCCGCTGAATGAGCAGACCGCACATCTGGTGCGCAGGGAAACGCTGTCCCTGATGAAGCCCACAGCCTTCCTGATCAACACCGCACGCGGCGGTATTGTACGGGAGGAGGATCTCGCGGAGGCTCTCAATTCCGGCAGGCTCGCAGGTGCGGGACTCGACGTGCTCGACAAAGAGCCGATGTCACCGGACACGCCGCTGAGAAATGCGAAAAACTGCCTGATCACGCCCCATATCGCATGGTCGCCGCTGGAAACCAGAGAACGGCTGATCGGCATCGTGGCTGAAAATCTGGAGGCATTTCTTGCAGGAAAGCCTAAAAATCAGGTGAACAGCTTCTGATACTCTGCATGTATGATACCTTGAACAAAAAAAGCGGGACTCGGGGGTGCAACCCCCGCTGATCCCTCCCCCGCTTTGCGGGGGAGGTGCCGCCGAACGGCGGCGGGGGGGGCAAGATGCATTTTTCTGTTCAGGATAAGGTGATCACGATAACACCATCGGGTTTTAACAAACTACTAATAACGGGGAAATACTCCGCAATATGAATTAAGAGGAAAAGGATTATGATTGATTTTTCAAAGAAAAAAAGAATTGTCATCAAGCTCGGCACATCCACCCTTGCCCATAAGACCGGCAAGCTCAACATCCGCCGCATGAACAATCTGACACGCGTGCTGGCAGACCTCCAGAATTCCGGTCATGAGCTGATTCTGGTGTCGTCCGGTGCGGTCGGTCTGGGTGTCGGCAAGCTGAACCTGCGCGAACGCCCGAAAACCACCCCCGGCAAGCAGGCAGCTGCCGCTGTCGGTCAGTGTGAGCTGATGCATATTTATGATGAAATGTTTTCCAAATACAGCGTGACGGTCGCACAGATCCTGCTGACCAAGACCATCATCAGCACACCCGACCGCGTGGACAATGTGCGCAACGCCATTGACGAGCTGACCTCCATGAGCGTCATCCCGATCGTAAACGAAAATGATACCGTTGCCATCGACGAGCTGGAGCTGGAGATCGGCGAGAATGACTCTCTTTCCGCAGTTGTAGCATCCATTGCAGGTGCGGACCTGCTGATCATCATGTCCGATATTGATGGACTGTATTCCGAAGATCCGCACAAAAATGAGAATGCCGAGATCATTCCCGTTGTCGAATGCATCGACAGCCACATCGAGGAGATCGCAGGCGGCGCGGGCAGCAGCCTTGGTTCGGGCGGTATGGCGACCAAGATCAATGCGGCAAAGATCGCGACCTCAGCCGGCGTGGATATGATCATCATGAACGGCAAGAACCCCGACGATCTCTATCGTCTGTTTGACGGCGAACAGCTGG
>CALGTT010000151.1 GCA_937901485.1 uncultured Ruminococcus sp. | reverse complement strand
GGCGGCACCTCCCCCACAAAGCGGGGGAGGGATATGCGGGGGTTGCACCTCCGAATCCCGCTTTTTTAGGTGTTCGTCTTGCCCCTTTAAGTTGCGGTTCTGTTTTAACAGAAGAGGAAAATGACCGATGGAGAGGCAAAAAAACGGCGAAGCCCGAACGCTTCGCCGCAGTATTCTGTGGAGTGTGCCGTCAGTCGATATCCGCCCCCAGCGTTTCCGGCGTGCATTCATGGAGGAGCAGTCCGTCCGCAATGACCATCATCCACGCTTCGTGATAGTCCTGCGCAGGTGCGCAGATATGATACCCCCAGCCAGCCTTGACAAAGGAAAGCTCCAGCATCGCATCATGCCGCCAGCCGTGGAGCGTCACGCCATGCCGCGCCGTGCCCGTATCCGTACAAGGTACGCCGTCCGGAAACAGAACATCGGGCTTGGCGATCACAACGCGCACGCCGTCCGACCGGATGACCGCAGAAAGCGGCGCAGCATCCGCAGGATCGCGGTACACGGCAACGCTTTCCTCGCCGGCATACAGCGGCGGAAATGGAAGCGTGAACGCAGTGAGCGTCTGCATCACAGCATCCTCCGGCGGCGCATATTCGGGAACGGGAGCACATTCACACTGGAAATACACCGTATCATCGGGCGTACTGCCCGCGTTGTCCATAGCTTCCAGCAGGCTGTCCGGCGTGATTTGCCCTTCAATGATGGCATCGGCAAGCGCGATGACCTGCCCGTCCGTCAGCCCCTTGCTGAGGATGCTGCAGCTTACGCCGCCTGTGACGAAGTACAGCTCCCTGTAATCCGCATCCTGCGCATCGGTGAAGCCGTAGAATGGGATGCCGCCGCGCTCTCTGCCGCCGTCGGTCGGGAATACGGAGATCATGTCCCCCGTATCCGACAGCAGGATGTCCGCATAGTGCTGTGCATCGTCCGTGAGCACTGCCTGCGCATGGACGGCGGCATCGGATGCGTCCGTGAAAATGGAAAGCTCCGATCCCTCCATCCCTGCCAGATCGCAGAGCCGCCGGAGGGAAGCAGGATTATTGGTGATGATGCCGCCGCCCCCTGCCCAGTAGGGGTTGCCGGTCACGATGTCCATCGGGTATTCGCGCCTGTGCGTCGTGATCTCGGATACATCACGGGTGAAGTAGTCAGCGGCACTGACCGCACTTTCGACCGCATCCTGCGGCTGGAATACCGAACCGCCGTTCTGCCAGAGCAGAAGTCCGCCGCCTGCAATGCAGATGACCGCTGCCGCCGCTGTCCATCGGGCAAAGCTCCTGCGGGAAACGGGCTTGACGGACATGTTCAGCTCCTCCGCGTCCAGAATTTCAGCAATGTACTGCTCGTCCACCTGTGCGAGCATTCGTTTCAGTTCCTCACGTTTCATTCCAGATACCCTCTTTCTTCTAAAAATGTGCGCATTTTCTTCCTCGTCCGGAACAGGATGGATTCGATCCTGCTTTTGCTCCCTCCGCAAAGGTGCGTGATCTCCTCGATGCTGTATCCCTGCCAGTACCGCAGGAGGAAGATGCACCTGTGTTCGCGCGTCAGCGTGCGGAGAAATGCGTTGATGGTTTCGCGCAGCTCCGCGTCCGTGTAGGAATTGGAGGCACGGTCACTGCACAGACATTCCGCAAGCTCGTCAAAGGAAACGGCTGTTTCGGGATCGCGTTTATCCGCGTGCAGGTACTCCCAGCGTTTGAGTGCCTGATTGCGTGCGATCACAGCAAGGTAGGCTTTCAGGCTGTGCGGACGGTTGGGCGGAATGGCATTCCATGCCTGATAATAGGTGTCGTTCTCGCATTCGTCCGTGTCCTCCGGATTTTTGACGATGCCGGAGATGATGTGCCGGATCAGCTTGCCGTACTGCTCCTTCGTGGCGCGGATCGCCTGCTCGGAGCGTGCGAAATACAGGGAAATAATGTCTGCATCCTTCATCTGCATGACCTCCTTTCACTTTATAAGAACGGATTCGTGGTGCATTCCTTGCACATGCCGGCTTTTTTTTCTGCCGCGTGCCCATCAAGGGGAAATTACTTGAAAGTAGCTTAAAATCTATTGACAAAGTCTGGGAAAAAGTGCTATAATTGCTATAGCGATTTCAATATCCTGCTAATCGGACGGCACAGGATGAGAGGTTTGCCGTGCACGGATGTTGATACGCATAAAAAGGAGGTTTTTTCAAATGGCAAAGAAGAACAAGAACCGCATTCTCGCTTCCGTCATGGCAGCAGCATGTACACTGTCCACACTTCCCATGTACAGCGCATGGGCAGCAGACGAAGCAGAAGGCACAATCATTTACGCAACGGACTTCGAGGATGGCAAGATCGAGCACTTTACCGGACGTGGGGGCGTGGAAGTGATCGAGGCAAGCACGGAGCTTGCGTGCAATGGTGACTATGCAATGTGCGTTTCCGGCAGAGAAGAAAGCTGGAACGGCCCGCAGTTCTCGCTCAGCGACAATTGCGAACCGAACACGGAGTATCTCATCAGCGCAAACGTGAAGTCCCAGTGGTACAGCAATGTCAACCTGAGCATGGAGTATACCGACACGGAGGGTGAGCGTCATTACAGCAACCTGAAGTCCGTCGGCGGCGACCAGTGGGTAAGTTTTGAAGATGTCAAGGTGAGCTTCACTGAGGATATGACCAATGTATATATCTATTTCGAGTGTTCCGACACCTGCAATCTCTATGTGGATGATTTCAAGCTCTCCACTGCACCGGTGATCCCGATCGAGGAGGATCTGCCGGATCTGAATCGTCTGTACAGCCCGTATTTCAAGATCGGTACAGCGATCATGGCATCCAATCTGTCCTCCCCGTCCTTTATGGATCTGGTGGAGAAGCATTTCTCCGACAGCATGACCTTCGGCAACGAGCTGAAGCCCGATTTTGTGCTGAATCAGGAGGCTTGTCTGGCGTACATGGAGGAGAATGACGGCGATGACACCAACCCGCAGATCTCTCTGGCAGCGGCAGCAAGTATGCTCAAATACTGCGCAAAGAACAATATTCCCGTAAGAGGTCATACACTGGTATGGCACAGCCAGACACCGGACTGGTTCTTCAAGGAAGGCTATTCCAATGACGGCGACTGGGTTTCCAAGGAAAAGATGCTCCTGCGTATGGAGAACTATATCAAGAACGTCATGGAAGCTCTGGAAACACAGTATCCGGATGTGGAATTCTATGCATGGGACGTTGTGAACGAGGCATGGATGGAAGACGGCAAGCCGCGTACAGCCGGTTCTAACAATGTTCAGAACGGTGCTTCCGCATGGGTGCAGATCTTTGGTGACAACTCCTTTATTCCGTATGCATTTGAATATGCAAGAAAGTATGCACCGGAGGGCTGCAAGCTCTATTACAACGACTACAACGAGTACATGGACGGCAAGATGAATGCCATCTATGAAATGGCTCTGGAACTGAAGGAAAAGAATCTGATCGACGGTATCGGTATGCAGGCACATCTGGACGTTGGTTTCCCGACTGCTGCACAGTTTGAAAGAGCTGTTGAGAAGTATGTTTCCACAGGTCTGGACGTACAGGTAACGGAGCTGGATATCACCACCAACGATACCTCCGCCGCAGGTCTGGAAAAGCAGGCACAGATGTACAGCGACATCATGGATGCCTGCGTGAAGTATGCAGACGGCATTTCCGCAGTCGTATTCTGGGGCGTTACCGATGACCAGAGCTGGAGAGCGGACAGAGTACCGCTGCTGTTTGACGGCACATTCCAGTCCAAGCCCGCATTTGCAGCCATCACCGATGGTCTGGAGATGCCGCCCACGGAAGAACCGTCCACGACTGAGCCGACCACAGAAGCTCCCTCTACGGACGAACCGACCACGGACAAGCCTGCTGATGCTGCTTATGGTGATGTCAACGAGGACGGCGAGGTAAACATTCTGGACGTACTGACACTGAACCGCAACCTGCTGATCGGTGAGGCGCTTTCTGATCAGGCAAAGGTGAATGCTGACGTGGATCTCGACGGCAAGCCGTCTTCTGTGGATGCACTGAACATTCTGAAGTACACGATCAAGCTTGTAACGGAACTCCCGATTACTGCAACTGAATAACAATTCATCGAGAACCCGACAGTTTGCCGGGTTCTTTGGCTTGTCAATTGACAAAGAACAAGAAACCTCATTGACAAATTAAGAAAAAACTGATATAATATAAATGATGGAAGTTGTCGAAAGACGATGGAAACGACATTCGCCATAAGTTATTTGGGAGTGTCACAACTATGAAGCGTACTTCTGACGGTGGTAAGTTTGCGTGGAGTTGTCGATTTGGTTGCATATAAGCCAGTTCCACCTATAAGCAGTAAAACGCCCATTAAAAATATGCAGAAAAAGCCCTGAGTAACATCGGGGCTTTTTTTCTTGTCAAGTGAACATGATCTGCTCTGCCCCATGAACAACACCAAAATCCCGATGTTTGTCGGGATTTTCTATTGCCATCATATCTGAAATATGTTATAATAGAACTGATACTGATTGAAAAGGAGAACCGCCATGAAATCCATCACCCTCGGCATTCTTGCCCACGTTGACTCCGGAAAAACCACCCTCTCGGAGGGTCTGCTCTATGCCGCAGGTGAACTGCGCCGTTTAGGGCGCGTCGATCACGGGGATGCCTTCCTCGATACCCACAGCCTCGAACGCGACCGCGGCATTACCATCTTCTCCAAGCAGGCGCGTCTGCATGTGGGGGATACGGCGTTCACACTCCTCGACACCCCCGGACATGTCGATTTTTCGGCAGAAATGGAGCGCACCTTGCAGGTGCTCGACTATGCCGTGCTCGTTGTCAGCGGCTCGGAGGGCGTGCAGAGCCACACGGAAACGCTCTGGCAGCTCCTTTCGCACAGCAGTGTGCCGGTGTTCGTGTTCATCAACAAAATGGATCTCTCCCAGCAGAGCAGCGCGGAGCTGATGGAACAGCTCGGCGAACGCCTGCACGGGAATTTTGTGGACTTCTCGGACATGCAGTCGGAGGAATTTGCGGAAAGCCTTGCGGTCTGTGATGAAGCACTCATGCAGGAGCTTCTCGAAAATGGCGAATTACAGCCGGAAACCATCGCGCAGGCGATCGCCGGACGGCATGTGTTCCCCTGTCTGTTTGGCTCTGCACTGAAAAATGAGGGCGTGGCGGAGCTGCTCGCGCTTCTCGATGCCTGTACCCGTCCGCGCCCCGTGCTGGAGGAATTCGCCGCAAAGGTCTACAAGATCACCGAGGATGAACAGGGGCGCAGACTCACCCACATGAAGATCACGGGCGGCACACTCCATGTCCGCGATATTCTGGAGGGCACGGATGCACAGGGCGAGCCGTGGCAGGAAAAGGTCAGCCAGATCCGCCTGTATTCCGGCGCGAAATTCCAGCCGGCGGACGATGCGCCAGCCGGAACGGTCTGCGCCGTCACGGGATTGACGCGCACCTACGCCGGACAGGGCTTGGGCGCGGCACAGGACACGGGCAGCCCGCAGCTCGAACCCGTTCTGCGGTACAGCGTGGTACTGCCGGAGGAGATCAACGTGCATACGGCACTTTCCGCGCTCCGAAAGCTGGAGGAGGAAGATCCGCAGATGCAGGTTTCCTACCAGCCGCAGGTGCAGGAGATCCATGTACTGCTCATGGGCGAGATCCAGATGGCAGTCCTGCGCCATGTGCTTGCCGAGCGTTTCAGCATCCATGCGGAATTTGCCCCCGGCGGCGTTGCCTACAAGGAAACCATCGCCGATCGTGTCGAGGGCATGGGGCATTATGAACCCCTGCGGCATTATGCCGAGGTGCGGCTCATCCTCGAACCGCTGCCGCAGGGCAGCGGCATGAAGTTCACGAGCATCTGCCGCGAGGATGCACTTGACCGCAACTGGCAGCGGCTGATCCTGACGCATTTGCAGGAAAAATCCCACCTCGGCGTGCTGACCGGCTCACCCCTGACGGACATGAAAATTTCCCTTGCCGCCGGACGCGCCCACAAGAAGCACACCGAGGGCGGCGATTTCCGGCAGGCGACCTACCGCGCTGTGCGGCAGGGACTGATGCAGGCAAAGAGCATCCTGCTGGAGCCGGTTTATTCCTACCGCCTCGAAGTACCGCAGGCGCAGATCGGCC
>CALGTT010000150.1 GCA_937901485.1 uncultured Ruminococcus sp. | reverse complement strand
GCATGGGGAGGCACTGCTCCTGCGTGACTGTGAAGCGGGGCATATCACCTGTTCCGGCTTCATTCTCTCGCCCGACCTGCGCGAAACGCTCATGGCGTACCATCTCATCTACCGGTCGGTCGGCTGGACGGGCGGACATGCGGATGGTGATGCCGATCTGCTCGGCGTTGCCCTGCGCGAAGCGATGGAGGAAACCTCCGTCACACAGATCTCCCCCCAGAGCCGCCGCATCCTCTCCATCGACATCCTCCCCGTACCGCCCCATGAAAAGCACGGGAAGCCCGTCGCAGCCCACCTGCACTACAACGTGACCTATGGGCTGATCGCGCCGAAGAACCAGAAAATCGCTGAAAAGCCGGACGAAAACCGCAATGTCATGTGGCTGAAAACGGAGGATGTCGCAAAGCACTGCACCGAACCGCAGATGCTCCCCATCTATGAAAAGCTCGTCCGCCGGATGCGGCGGATCGGGGAGGAAAAGGGGGACATTCCGCAGAACATGCTCACGCCCCTCCTTGCATGGTACCCCGCACACAAGCGCGATCTGCCGTGGAGAAAGGACAAAGCTCCCTACCATGTCTGGGTGTCCGAGATCATGCTCCAACAGACGCGCGTTGAGGCGGTAAAGGGCTATTACAAGCGGTTTCTGGATGCTCTGCCGGATATTCGCGCACTTGCCGAATGTCCGCAGGACAGGCTGCTCAAGCTCTGGGAGGGGCTTGGCTACTATAACCGCGTGCGGAACATGCAGAAAGCCGCCGTGCAGATCATGGAGGAGCACGGCGGTGTGTTTCCGCAGGACTATGACAGCATCCGGAAGCTTTCGGGCATCGGGGACTATACCGCAGGCGCGATTTCGTCGATCTGTTTCGGTCTGCCCGAACCTGCCGTGGACGGGAACGTCCTGCGCGTCATGGCGCGTTTGCAGGAGGATCACCGCAACATCCTCTCGCCGCAGTTCAAGGCGGATGTGACCGCACAGCTCCGGCAGGTCTACCCCCAAGCCGACTGCGGAATGCTCACGCAGGCTCTCATGGAGCTTGGCGCGACTATCTGCATCCCGAACGGCGCACCGCACTGTGAGGCATGTCCGCTTGCCGGCTTGTGCATGGCAAGGCAGCAGGGGAATGCCGAGCTTCTGCCCATACGCGAGAAGAAAACCAAACGCCGCACGGAGGAAAAGACCGTGTTCGTTCTGCAATGCGGCGGCAGGATCGCCATCCGCAGACGGGAGAACAGGGGACTGCTTGCCGGTCTTTGGGAGCTGCCGAATGCCGAGGGCTTTCTGGAGGTACAGGAGGCGGTGCGGCTCTGTGAGGAATGGGGTGTCAAGCCGCAGGAGGTGGAAAAGCTCGTGGAACGCCGCCATATTTTTACGCATATCACATGGGAGATGCGCGGCATGTTCCTGCAATGCGCCGCCGAAAGTCCGGAATTTGTCTGGGCATCGCCGGAGGAGCTGGCAGAGGTCTACTCACTGCCGACGGCGTTCCGGTGTGTGATCACCACTTAAACGATCCTGCCGTCCTCTATCCGGATCACCCTGTCAGCCTGTGCGGCGATCTCCGGATCGTGCGTTACAATGACAATGGTAGTACCCGCTTCATTGAGTGCCCGGAACAATGCCATGATCTCCGCAGAAGTCTTACTGTCGAGTGCACCGGTCGGTTCATCCGCAAGCAGGAGCGCGGGGGATTTCACGATCGCCCTTGCAATGGCGGCACGCTGTTTCTGACCGCCCGAAAGCTTGCTGACGGGTTTATGGAGGAATGCACCCATGCCGACCTGCCTCAAAGCCTTTGCCGCGCATTTTCTGGCGGCGGCGATGGAGGTTTTGCGGTCAAAAAAGAACGGGAGCATGACATTTTCAAGGACACTGTAGTTTTCAACCAGTGCAAAATCCTGCACGACAATGCCGATTTTGGTGTTGCGGATCTCCGCAGACTGCGCTTCGGTGCATTTGCTGATATCCCTGCCGTCCATCAGGTAGGTGCCCTGCTCAAAGCCGTCCACGCAGCCGAGGATATGCAGCAGCGTGGATTTTCCTGAACCGGATGTTCCGATGACGGCGACCAGCTCACCGTCTGCAATTTCCAGTGAGATGCCGTGCAGAGCTTCAAAGGCGTTCGCTTTTTTGTAATTGTATGTTTTGGTAATATTCTGTAATCTGATCATGTTCGTGTACTCCTTATCAATGTGATCGGCGATCGGGAACGGATCATAAATCGGGGGATCAGGCAGCTCATAACGGCAACGACAACGCAGAACAGCAGAGAAGCCAGAAGATTCCCCGACGTAAAGCGCAGACCGAGCACAGCGGCTTTTCCGCTGAACTGTATCACAGAACAGGCGGCGGTGCAGAGCAAAAGAGAAAGCACCAGCAGGAAGGAGCTTTGCAGCGTGTGGAGCAGGGTGCAGGTCTTCCATTTCATGCCGCACAGGTAGAAAATGGCGTAGGTATGCAGATCCTGTAATGTATGGATCGCCATTGCGCACATCGTGCCGAACAAGGTGATGCAGAACAGGGCGATCAGAAGCGGGAGATACCGCCGGATGCTTTCCATCCGTGCGTGTTCTGCACGCTCCTGCAATACAGAGAGGGCAATGGCAGGTTGGGCGTTTTGTGCGAGGATCTCTTCGTTCAGCAGGCGTTCTTCCGCGGAGATGTCTGTGAACACCACAATGCTGCATTCTCCCCGCGACAATTCTTCCGCAGGGATCCCAAGCCGATCCCACTGCGTCCGCGTCATCAGCAGATAGATATTATCCGCCCGCTCAGCATCAAAGGTGTGATAAAGGTTTTCGGTTAATCCGCCGCTGCTTGACCAGCTGTCCATGAAGGGGATATAGGTCAGTTCACCCAGAACACCGGATGCATTCAGTGCTGTGCTGCTTCCGGGGATCATGATCTCCGTTGTGGGACAGTTTGATGTTGCAACGCAGAATATTTCCTCATCATTCGGTGCAGGCAGTGCCCACGCTCCGCGCTGCATGGGCGGCTGATAGGAATGCCAGAAAGCCTCCTCATAGACCACGATCGTTGTGGAACAGAGCGCGTCACCATATTTTGCATTGCAGGTATAGTACGGGAAATACAGGATCTCCTTTTCCCCGTGAAGCTGATCGGAAACACGGGCATCCGAAGCCAGCCCCCGTTCATGCAGATAAAAGCCCTCCTGCTGCAAAACCTCTGCAAAGGGTTCTTCCAGCAGTGCACGCTGCTGGCTGCTTGCAAGGAGCAGATTGATTCCCAGCAGAATCGTCAGGATCTGCACCAGCAGCAGAAAATACATGCCGCGGTGTGCAGAAAAGAGGAGTATGCCCAGCCGAATCATCTTTTTCATGCCATTCCCTCCCGTTCCATAGTGATCAGTTCATTCCGGACAAGCCGCCCCATCGGGAAAAACAGCAGTATCCCGAACAGGAACAGATATGCCAGACCGAACAGCGCATAAAAAGCAGGGGAGTACATCCCGTCTGCGATGGGGTACCATGTCACAATGGTTTCTTCCAGTGTGAGATGGAACAATGCCGCAGTGCATCCATAGCACAGGAATGCAGTCCACAGCGTTTCTGCGATACAGTTTTGCAGAACGGTGACGCGCTTTGCGCCGCATATGCGGTAAATGGCAAAGGTGCGCTTGCGGAGATGACAGAGGTACATCTGCGCATAGCAGAGGTTGAGAATGACAGCTGCCATCATGATACCGCACATGAGCAGCGTCACTGCATTGAATTGCGCAGTCATGGGATCAACGGTTTCCGGTATATGCATGTCGCTGTAAATGAAATACCGGCTCAGGAGGTTTTTGAAATCCTTCGCCTGTCCCGTGGTGGGGGATTCCGGAAAATAGAGGTACAGATCATAACAGAGGCAGTCTTCCGGTGCAAATCGTGCGGAAACGGTCATGTCACCGATCATATTTCCGGAAACGGATTCCACAAGATAGTCCACGCCCTGATAGGTGAAGGTATCGCCAGCCCTGTACTCCGGAAAGCTTTGGGCGTTGAGCTGCACAAGCGGTTCTGCACGACTTGTCAGGGCAGAGGACTCAGAAGTGTAGGCGATCCTGACCTTACAGGATCCGCTTTTTGCCGTAAACCAGATCTCCTCAGGCTGTATCCATGTTGTTTCCGCAAGCACTGCTTCGCAGGCAGATATCATTTCCGTCAGCGGCAGTGCATTGTCATAGAGCACTTTGGGGGCTGCCTGATAGATCGGTTCGCGTATCCCGTCTGTTTCACGGTAGCCGGTGAGCTGCATTTCCGTTTCCGTCTGGGAATATTGCAGGAGATACACATCAAAGTACCTTGCGCGTTCATCGATTTCCTGTTCGGTTACAAAGGTATTCTGCAATGCCGCAGAACCGAACAGCAGGATGCAGACGGCAATTCCCTGTGCAACAACCATGAAAATGGAAAACAGGCGGTTCGTCTGCCATAATGACCGCAGATTCATTCTTAGTAAGCAGAGCTGTTTCATATCTGCACCTCTTTCTGTACAGGACAGTGCGTCCTTTTCTGCTTTCATTATACAACGGACGGCATTTAAGAAACAAGTGTGGAAATGATTAAAGCTTTCTTAATGCGCCTTGACAATCCCCCTTTCGCATGGTATACTATAGTTATATTTTGATTATCATCGGAGGCACATATGGGAATTTTTGATAAATGGAAGAAAAAAGCGCAGGATGATGCACCCTGCGAGAGTATACTTGACGAATTCGTGCAGGAAGCAGAGCCTGCAAAGCAACCCGCACCGGCGCAGCAGCCTGCGGCGGAGGAAGTGCCGGATGTCCATGCAATGCTGGCACAGATCAGGGAGAAGCATCCGACTGCACAGTGGCAGGGCGACAGGAGCCTGCTGTTTCCGTGCGGTCTGGAGCTGACCATCGAGTGCGGACAGACAAACCGGTATGTCAAGGGCTGGTGCGCACAGCTTTTGTTTGTGATGTGGCATCCGTATTTTGACGAGGATATGGTGGAATCCGTTGCCGGCATGGGCAAGACCGAAGCGGAGGCGAGAAATGACGGCGTAAAGGCATTTGGCGAGGGCGTTCTGCCGTTCGTGCTCGGTGCGCTTGACTGCACGGGGGAGAGCAGGATCACCTCCGAGCTTCAGGGGAAAACGCATGTATTCCGCGAACCGTGCGTGATCGGCGCAGTGCACCGCGGAAATGGCGAGGGCGCGGATCTCTGGAAGCTTATCAAGGAGCAGATCCCGCAGTATCTCGGCACAAAGAAAGCCTACTGGATCAAGCTCTTTTCTTCACGTGTGGGAAAGGATATCTGCGAGGTGCGCGTGAACGGCAAGGTATTCAGCGACCTGACGGATGTGCTGTACAAGGCGATCGCGGACGGCAGTTCCACCGCACAGGGCGGCATGGACAAGTGCTTTGTCCTGCTGGTGCAGGAGGATGCGACCTATGAAGCCTGTCCGTTCAAGAAAGCGGATGCGGCGGCGGTTGCACAGAAGGCTCTGCACAAAATGCTGACCATCGAGGACGAGGAAAGCCATCGCGCAGTGTATGACGAGATCCAGCAGCTGCACCCGATCCTCGGCGGAGAGGCGTGCGCATTCCTGCCGGAGATCTTCACACGCATTCTGTATAATTACCAAGCCAATGACGCGCTTTTGCCCGTTTCGCTGGATATCGGGGCTGTAAGAAGCTCGCAGGTGCGTTCGTTCGGCTATTTTGAGTCCGCCGTGCTGGATTTCTTCCGCCAATACCGACCGAATGGTGACGACC
>CALGTT010000149.1 GCA_937901485.1 uncultured Ruminococcus sp. | reverse complement strand
TGAATCGCAAGGCAGAGGAACAGGATGGCGAATACTGCGAAAAATTCATTGACTGTCACAATGCTCGGCAGCGAACCGGTGATCCAGTACACAGGATAGTACAGCAGCAGCACCGGCGTGATGCCGAAGTAGGAATAGTATTTGCCCTCAAAATACGCCCTGTCCCACAATGCAGGATGACCGGATCTGCCACGGATGTTGCGGTCGTAGACATTCTCCAGCTCCGCAAGTCCCGGATCCGGCTCAATATCCAGCCAGACCTGCCCTTTCTGGAAGGCATCAAAGGTCTGGGTGTAGGGATCGTATTCCGTGACGCTCTCGGTCAGCGGATATTCCACAAAGGACTGTTCGGGAACGTGGAAAAACAGAATGGTCGAAACACAGAACACAGTCATGCCCGCCGCCGCCAGCCGGTGGGAACGGTTCGCATGGTCATAGCGTACCTTTGCAAAGCCCGTCAGACGGACAGCCGCGATCAGCACGCAAAGCCCGAACAGGAAGAAATACCGCCAGAGTGAAAAGCGGAACGGGAGCGCGTTCATGGCAGTGATGGACGAGAGCCGGATGGTCCGGTTGTACACCTCCAGAAACTGGAGCTGGATGCTGTGCAGCTTCTCATAGGGCTGGAAGGCGAATTCACAGGGATATCCCGTGCCGTTCGTGCCCTTGTCGGCAACTGTAATATACTGCTTTGAAAAGTTGCCGTCCTTCACAGCAAGCTGGATGCGGAAGTTATTCAGCCCCTCATCCTGCGCGGCATGAACGACGATCGCCCTTGTATTGGGCGGCAGACCTTTCAGATTGATCTTGGCGTTGCCTTTGATATGCAGCTCTTCCCCCACCCGTTCCACGGGATGTTCGGGATCATCGGGTTCCATCTGCGCGGCGGAATAGGTCAGCTGCCAGTCATCCGTGCAGAAGCTTTTTCCATTGAACACGCCGATCTCCGCGATCGTGAGCACGAGTGCGAACAGCACGCACTGCGCACAGAGCCGCCTGGGGATCGTGGTGATGCCGCAGAGATGCAGGAGCAGCGCAAGGATGGAAAGCAGGCTGATGAGTACCATCACTGCCGCCGGAAGATAACCGGACGGGGCAGCCATGCAGTTGTGGATGAAAAGATCGGTCAGCGCGTAGAACATGCACTGCCCTGCACCGCAGAGCGCACAGAGCACCATGCCATAGACGGCATCCTTGCACTTGGGAAGCGAAAGTCGGCGGAAACGCTGCACAGGTCGTTTTTGATGCAGCGCAAACCATACACCTGCGCCGAGCAGGGCTGCTGCCAGCGGGATGAGCAGGACGATGGGACGAAAAAGCATACATTTCTTCCTTTCATTACATAATTCCTACTAATTATAACGTATTGCTGTTCAAATGTCAATAGCTGCGGAAAGAATGGAAGAAATATTCGCATTAAAATGTGCTGTGACGGTTCTATTAATTTTTTGTAAAATCATCTTCCGTTACTTGCCAATTTTTGCCGGAAGTGCTATAATGAAAGTTACCAATAATGAAAGAGAGGTATTCCAATGAAACGTTTCATCACATCCGCATCCGCTGTGATCACAGCGTTTTCCCTTTGTTCCGGCATTCTTTGCACACCGGAGCTGCTGGAAGCGCGTGCGCTGAAGGTCGGTGAGGGATTTCAGTACGAGATCACCGAGGACAACGAGATCACCATTCTGGGCTTTTCCAACACCAGAGAGCCTGTGGAGGAGATCCCGTCAGAGATCGAGGGGCTTCCGGTCACAACGATCCACTATCTGTTCGGCAACATTGAGGAGCTGGTGCTCCCCTCCTCCGTCACAACGATTGATGACGGTGCGTTCAAAAACAACATGCGCCTGCGCACTGTGACCATTCCGGCAAGCGTGACGCAGACCGGCACCTCCCTGTTTGACGGCTGCACTGCACTGGAATACTGCGATTTCGGAGCAAGCGTCGCACAGATCCCGAAATCAGCATTCAATGGCTGCACCGCACTGCAAAGCATTTCCTATGGGGACAGTGTGACTTCCTTTGCCTCCCATGTCTTTCAGGGCTGCAGCTCACTGAAAAGCATCACGATCCCGCCGGAAATGACGGAGCTGCCGGAACGTCTGCTCAACGGCTGTTCCTCTTTACAGGAGATCCGTATTCCCGACGGCGTGACTGCCATCGGCGCGTATGCACTCGGTGGCTGTTCCTCCCTGACGGAGATCACCATTCCGGAGGGCGTGACTGCCATCGGAGAATATGCGTTTTCCGACTGTGCATCGGTCACGGAGCTTGTGATCCCCGAAAGCGTGGAGGTCATCAGCAACGGTCTGTTCAATGGCTGCACACAGCTTGCAAAGGTCGATCTGCCGGAATACGCGCTGAACTTCTACGAGAACGACAGCACGGCGATCTTTGCGCGTGATCTGTTCCGCGGCTGTGCGTCCCTGACAGAGGTCGTGCTCCCCTATGGTCTGGAAGATATCGGCGCGAACTGCTTTGACGGCTGTACCGCACTGGAATTCGTGTACATTCCGGATACCGTCAAAACCATTGACAGCTATGCATTCCGCAGCTGCGCATCACTTCAGCAGGTGGACATCCCCCACGCTTCGACCGTATACGGCGTGGAGACATTCCTCGGCTGTTCTTCCCTCAAGGAGATCTATGTGCCGGAAACGGTGTACGATTTCGGATTCAACTGTGACAACACCTTTGACGGCTGCACCGCACTGGAACGTGTGTACCTGCCCGATAATTCCCGCATCCACTGCGGTGCATTCACGGGCTGTGACAACCTGACGGAGATCTACGTCGGCTCGGAGGGCGCGTTCGCCAGCTCCTATGAAAAGGGAAAGCTCGGCTATGTCTACGATGCGGAAACGGACACCTATACCAAACGCGATGACCTGACGATCTACTGCCGTTCCGGTTCGACCGCACAGCAGTATGCACAGGAAAACGGCTTTGCCTGCGAGATCGTGGAGGGCAGCTCGGCGCAGATCGTTGCTGTGTACAATTATGCAGCGGATGAAACGGAGCCGGAGTCCTATTCCATCCACGCGCCCGATCCTGCATTCATCAGCGGTGACGGCACATACAGGGTATCCGACAGCAGCAACCCCTACCAGAAGCGCGATGACATGCTGGATCTTGTGATCAGCACGGGCATGTCGGCAGCAGAGTATCCGGAGCTTGCGGTCATTCCGGTCGAGGTGAATTTCAACGGCACGGATATTTCCGAGATCTATGAAACGGCGGTCTACAGTCTGGAAACGGCGGAGGACGGCATGTCCTACCTGTTCATCCACGCCGAAGCACCGGCATCCAAGGGAGAGTCCATGGGACAGGTAAACGTCTTCCTCGATGTGTATACAAGCGGCGTAACGGAGTACCTGATGGGAGATGTCAACCTTGACGGTGAATTTAATGTACTGGATGTGGTACTGCTCCAGAAATGGCTGCTGAACGCGCCGGATGCATCTCTGGCACTCTGGCAGGCTGGCGATTTTTACGCGGACGGCGTGCTTGACGGATTCGATCTTGCGATCATGAAGCGCGTGCTGCTGTCGGACTAATTCCCATGATTTTGAAACGGGAGCAGTATCGATCCTGAGAAAAAGCGGGACTCGGGGGCGCAGGCTCACAGCCCCTGTCCCCTCTGCTTTACT
>CALGTT010000148.1 GCA_937901485.1 uncultured Ruminococcus sp. | reverse complement strand
CAGTATGCGTCCCGACAAGCAGATGAAGATTGCGGGTGAGACCGACTACTTCTATGCTCCTCTTGCAAACCGTCTGGGTATGTACCAGATTAAGCGCGAGCTTGAGAACCTCTCATTCCAGTACCGCTGTCCTAAAGACTATGAGTTCATTTCCGGACAGATGGATCTCTATCGTCAGGAAAACGAAGAAAAGATCTGGGAAATGGCTCACAAGTACATCGATTGTCTTGCCGGCTACGGCCTGAAGGTTCGTGCGGAAATCCGCTACCGCACTCCGTACAGTATCTGGCGCAAGATGAAGACTAATGGCTCGGACTTCAATCACATCGACATAAAGCATATTATCCGACTCATTTATGATGTGGACGGCCAGGGTAATGAGTTCCGTAAGGAGAAGGCTATGACCCTGCAGATATATTCGGCCTTGACCGACAATTTCAAGGAGCGTCCGGGAAGTGTGGTGAACTTCATCGACACACCTAAGGAGAACGGCTACCAGAGCTTCCACGTTACTCTTCTTACAGACAGAGGTACCTGGCAGGAAGTGCACATATCTTCAGAAAGGATGGTGCGTCACGCCCGCCTTGGTTGCACTGCCGATCAGGACAAGGAGACAAGTCACGTGTGGCTGGAGAAGCTCAGGGCGATTCTGAAGGATATGGCGGAGCACACAGATGCGATCGACTTTATGGACGGAGTCACTTCGTCATTCTACAATGAGGACATTATGGTGTACACCCCTATGGGAAGAATCGTGATTCTTCCGCAGGGAGCGACAGCTCTGGACTTTGCATTTGAAATCCACGGAGAGGTGGGACAGCACGCAGAATATGCCAGGATCAATGGTTCCCTGAAATCAGTCAAGACTGTGCTCCACAGAGGTGACTGTGTGGAGATCGGAACAAATCCTGAGGTAGAGCCTTCGCCGGATTGGAACGACCACGTCCTTACTTATAAGGCCAAGAAGAGCCTGAAGCAGTTCTTCAACAACAAGAAGAAGCTGGACTATAACCGCTGTCCTTACTGCCATCCGCTTCCGGGTGACGAGGTCATAGGCTTCAAGGAGGAGGACGGCACGACGACCATCCATCGTCGTGACTGTCAGCAGCGAATGCGGCTTGACCACAACAGGGAACGCCATGTCGCCCTTGACAGCGGATGCATGTACCCTGTCCGTGACTCTGAACCACTTTTTGCCGATCTCCGCCGGACTTGCACAGCCTGCCGTTTCAATGAAATGCAGGTAGCGCGGCAGATAGGGGAGGTGATTGACAATGACAAGATAGGAGCGCGGCACATCGCTGTCATTGGAGATGTGCATGGTCATCTGTGTCCTGTCAGGGGACACGAGCGTGACATAGTTGTGCGTGGTGTTCCAGATGGCTTGGTTTTCCTCACCGTCACCGAAGCACGCGCTGTCTACAAACTGCCAGCCGGACTTGACAAAGCGTGTGAAATGTGACGCGATCCAGAAGCCGACATTGCGGCTGTAGTGTCCCGACCACGGCGTGTTGGCTGTCATGAGCTGTCCGGAGCTGGCTGCACTGCCGTAATGCGCACAGACAGCCGGCTGGAATTCGTACATGACCATTCTGCCGTTCACATAGCTGTTGATAATCCGGTTGGCAATGTCGATCGCGCCGTTCTGTCCCGTCATGCCGCATCCGTCCACGCGGCAGGCAAGCTCCGGATGACTGCACGGTGCAGCACCCTCACTGTACCAGATCTCCTTGCCGTAAACATCATGCAGGAGCTGCGTGTTGTCATCGCCGAAGGTCGTGTAATGCAGACCAATCACATCCACAGCATCACGGAGCTGTTCGTTCGAAAGCATTTCCTGCGCGATCGAACGCCCCTCCGCTTCATCGGAAGCCACCAGCTTGATGGCAGAGAAATCGTAGGGGGGATTTTCCTGCTCACGCAGAGCCTTTGCGAAATAGATCAGCCATTCCGTATCCGGCTGTGCTGCCCCGCTGACATCGGGACTGATATAATCAAACGTCAGACCGTAGGTGATGTAGGCAGCCACGAGTGTTTCATAGAACCAGCGGTATCTTGCCGCAAAACCGGCTTCCTTGCTTTCCGCAAATGCTGCCGTCACCCAGAGCGGCTCGCCCCAGCGCAGGAGATCCGCGGTCACATTGGGGTTGATGCGCTTGGCATCCGCTGCCAGCATAAAGCCCGCGCCCCTTGTAACTTCCGGCACTTCCTCCGCCGTGCGCTTCACGCAAGGCTCTGAACCGGAGGAGGTGTTGACATCTGCACCGAATTCCACCTTGATATGCGTCAGACCTGCGCCATACTCCGGTGCAAACAGCTGACGCAGGATCTCGTCATAGACATCCGGAAAATTGGTTTTGTAATCCATCAGCAGACGGGAAGAACCGTTTCCGGTCACACAGCCCAGTCCGCGGAATGCGGCAGCAGGGTTTTCATTTACAGTATTGCCGTCCACAATGATCTCACTGGTTCTGATCGCCAGCGGATTTGCATTATTCTCCATCTTTTCCGTTCCTTTCTTCTGATTCAGATTTCGGCACAGCGATCAGGAATTTAATGTTCTTGCCTTCCTCTGTAAACATCTGCTCATGTTCCGTGACGAGGTTTTCCGCAAATCCTGATGCGTGCAGATCGCGCGTCAGGTACCTGATCTCAAATCCGGCTTCCTCGAAATATTCCAGCGACTCCTCAAACAGCAGGTCATCATCCGTCTTGAACCAAAGCTCGCCTTTGAGGAACGCCTTGTACTGCATGAGCTGGCGGGTATGCGTCAGCCGTCTTTTTTTGTGTCCGCTTTTCGGCCAGGGATTGCAGAAATTGATGAAGATCCTGTCGATCCTGTCCTCTTCGCTGAACGCATGAAACAGCGCCGATTTGGCTACATCATGAACCAATCGTCGATGAGCGCCTGGATGGCCATGCCCGGCATCAGCACGTACAACGCCACCAAAGCCTACGGCCCACGCTGCTGTGATGTCGCCCTCGGCAATCTTCTGCGACACGAAGTCGAAGTTGCGCTTCAAAGACTCTACCGAAGGCATATAGTTAGCCTCGGGAGTATGGCGTATTACATATATATTATTATTAGCAGACTTAAACTC
>CALGTT010000147.1 GCA_937901485.1 uncultured Ruminococcus sp. | reverse complement strand
TGCCACACAGTCGGTGTATTTTCCGTAATGGCGGGCGATCTCCTCCCAGAGGCAGTAAAAGCGTTCCTGAAGCCGCGCATTGGCAAAGAAGCCCTCCTCCTTCTCCCCTGCGTCAAAGGAAAAGCCGGCAGTTTTGTGCAGGTCGAGCACCATGTTCAGCCCGTATTTGCGGCAAAGCTCCAGCGCACGGTCAAGGCGTGCATAGCCGTCCGGTCTGACGCTGCCGTCCTCGCATTCCAGTACATTATAATCGACCGGCACGCGCACATGGTCAAGCCCCCAGCCGGCAATTCTGGCAAGATCCGGTTCTGTGATAAAGTATTCCAGCCGTTCCTCGCTGTAGTCGCACTGGGAAAGCCAGCCCCCCAGATTGATGCCGCGGTAAAATCCTCTGCTCTTTAACATATCTGACTCCGCCTTTCTGCGTGTTGTGTTCCTATGATGAAAGTATACCATGCAAATGCGCACTTCTCTGTCAGATACTTGCTGTTTGTATCATTTTTTTGCTTCATAATTTTGTAAAATCATGGCAAGAATTTAATATAAATCACAATATCCTGATATGATTTCCGCAGTCCGTGTGCTATCATTATAGCATAAGAAACCGGAGCGATGTCCTGAAAATTCCTGTCCCCCTGTTGCAATTTCTGTTCAAATAGTGTAGAATAGAAATGAAGGAGCTGATAGCATGGATATTCAGAAGAAATTATCCCATGTCGAATTTCTGAACAGGGAATACAAGGTCTCGCATCTTTCCTACGAACGGGAAATGGCATTTTTCCAGAGTGTCCGGTCGGGAGATGCGGAGCAGGCAAGACAGCTGTTCAAACCGCTGGACAGCGACCAGATGGGACAGCTCAGTGATGACAGTCTGCGCAATCTCAAATACCACCTGATCATTACCGTGGCACTTCTGACACGCTACTGCATTGAGGGCGGCATGGAGATGGAAGCGGCGTACAATCTGAGCGACATTTATATCAGGAGCATTGACAAGTGCAGAAAAGAGGAGCAGATCCATCAGCTCCATCGGGAACTGGTGGAGGATTACGCACAGCGGATGCACCTGCTGCACAAAAAAACGCTCTATCCCAAGCCCGTGATGGTCTGCATGGATTACATTTACGAAAACCTCCATACAAAGATCACACTCCCGACCCTTGCAAAGACCGCAGGCTTGAGTCCGTCCTATCTTTCCAGACTGTTCCGCAGAGAAACAGGGCTGACGGTTTCGGAATACATTATCAGAAAACGCGTGGAAGCGGCAGAAAATATGCTGAAGTACTCCGAATATTCCTGCATTGAAATTTCGAGCTACCTCTGCTTCAGTTCAGAGAGTCATTTCATACAGGTGTTCCGACGATATACGGGCTATACCCCCAAGCAGTACCGGCAGAAATTCTTCCGCAGAAAAAAGTAATCCCCAATGAGAAAGAGGCGATACGGCAGCGGGGCACAGTCCCCGCTTGACCGTATCACACAAACAATGCGATCAGGGAGGAATCATCATGAAAAAACAGCTTGGTATTGCAGCAGCAGCCTTTCTTTGTGCCGGCATCACAGGTCTGTGCACCTATGCTGCGCTGCTCGGTGACACGGACAATGACGGCAAGCGCGGAGGCAGCGATGTCAAGGCAGTACAGAATTTTGTGCTTGGCAAAACAGCCCTGTCCGGCAATGCGGACATGAACGGTGACAATGCGGTCAACGGCTTCGACCTTGGCATCCTCAAGCGTATGGTGCGCGTGGGCGATACCGGTCAGAGCAGCGGCGTGCAGGATTTCGGCACAGCTCCGAATGTCAATGCGACAATGTTCGAGGACTTCCGCGACGGAAAGGCGGACTATTTCTTTGCATCCGACGGCTGGACGAACGGCAATCCGTTTGACTGCGTATGGACGGAGAACAATACCAAGATCTCCGACGGTGCACTGCATCTGACGATCGACAAGGACTACTCCGGCAAGTACAATTACACCGGCGCAGAGTACAGAACCAGTGACCATTACCATTACGGCTACTATGAGACTTCCATGAAGGCGATCAAGAACAACGGCGTGGTTTCCTCGTTCTTCACCTATACAGGGCCGTCTGAGGACAATCCTTGGGATGAGATCGACATTGAGATCCTCGGCAAGGACACCACCAAGGTGCAGCTCAACTACTACACCAACGGCGTGGGCAATCATGAGGTAATGTATGACCTCGGCTTTGACGCGTCCGAGGGCTATCATACCTACGGCTTTGACTGGCAGCCCGACCATATCACATGGTATGTGGACGGCAAGGCAGTGTATACCGCTTATTCCGACATTCCGTCCACTCCCGGACGCATCATGATGAATGCATGGCCGGGCATCGGCGTGGACGAGTGGCTCAAGCCGTTTAACGGCAATACCCCCCTGACTGCAAGCTACCAGTGGGTGACTTTTGATGGTCAGACTGCGCCTTCTCCTGGCACACCCTCCCAACCCGGTCAGGATTCGGAACAGATCATCACACCCACCGGTAAAGGCAGCGGTGTCTCCGATGATTTCGAGGGCACGGGCACGGACTGGGCAGGACGCGGCACTGTAACCTACGGCTTTGTCAAGGACTTCGTGCACGGCGGCAGTCAGGCTCTGTATGTGACCGACCGCACTGCATCGTGGCATGGCGTGAGTGTGGCAAGCGATGAGCTGACGGCTGGCAGCAGCTACTCGATCAGCGCATTTGCAGGCTTTACTGATACCGCATTCAGCAGCATGGGCTACAACATCGGCTTGCAGTACGATCTGAACGGCAAGACCGAATATGCGGAGGTGGCATCCGCTGACGGCAGCTGCGGCAAGTGGACGGAGCTGAAGTCCGACTTCACCATTCCGGCAGGCGCGGAAGCGATCTCCCTCTATGTGCAGTCCACCTACAACGAAACGCCCGGCGCGGCAGATATGATTTCTTTCTATCTCGATGATGTCGTACTGACCAGGAACGGCGGCGGCGACAACAATAACAACAACAACAATAACAACGATACCCCCTCCTCCGGCGTGCAGGATCTGGGCACTGCACCGAACACCTCTGCGACGATGTATGACAATTTCCGCAGCGGTTCTTCGAAGTATTTCTTTGCATCCGACGGCTGGACGAACGGCAATCCGTTTGACTGCGTATGGACGGAGAACAATACCAAGATCTCCGACGGTGCACTGCATCTGACGATCGACAAGGACTACTCCGGCAAGTACAATTACACCGGCGCAGAGTACAGAACCAGTGACCATTACCATTACGGCTACTATGAGACTTCCATGAAGGCGATCAAGAACAACGGCGTGGTTTCCTCGTTCTTCACCTATACAGGGCCGTCTGAGGACAATCCTTGGGATGAGATCGACATTGAGATCCTCGGCAAGGACACCACCAAGGTGCAGCTCAACTACTACACCAACGGCGTGGGCAATCATGAGGTAATGTATGACCTCGGCTTTGACGCGTCCGAGGGCTATCATACCTACGGCTTTGACTGGCAGCCCGACCATATCACATGGTATGTGGACGGCAAGGCAGTGTATACCGCTTATTCCGACATTCCGTCCACTCCCGGACGCATCATGATGAATGCATGGCCGGGCATCGGCGTG
>CALGTT010000146.1 GCA_937901485.1 uncultured Ruminococcus sp. | reverse complement strand
TTTACAGCTTGAATACGGCGTTGTGATCGCCGTTCTTCTGACAAGCCCCCTTTGGCATCTGCTTGCTTCTGCGGAAACCCGTATGCAGCAAAAGCGCGAACAGCGTGCCGCATTGTCTGCGGCGGCTGATGCAGAAACGGGGGAGAACGCATGAAACGAACAAACTTCTCCGTGCTTGACGGCTTGCTTCGCCGCAATGCGGTGCTCAGTGAGGGTATGGTCATTGCCCCCATCGTGGTGTGCTGTGACACGCTCCCGAAAGCGATGATCCTGTCGCTTGCCTTTGCGTGCATTACCTTCCTGACCGTGGCAATCGCGTCATTCTATCCGAAAAAAGCGGCATATGCTGTCAAAGTCGTGCTCGGCGCACTGACCGCAGCCATTGTCAGCATTCCGGTATCGCTTCTGTGCGATTACCTCAACTATGCAAACATCGGGATCTATTTCCCGCTGCTTGCCGTCAATTCCATGATCGTCCTGCATTCTGAGCTGTATTTTTACAAGCTCCGCAGACGGGTGATGCTTCCGGCACTGCTGCCTGCGGTGCTGCTCCGCGGCTGCGAAAAAAGGTCATGCTTCCCGTATTGTTTTTCCACATCGCCGGCTTCTGCCTGACTGCCCTGCTCGCAGGACTCGTGCGCGAAATTCTGGCATACGGCACGATCTGCGGCAGAGCCGTGGACATGCGTCTGCTGTTACAGGGCTTTTCCGCACCGTGGGCGGGCTTCATCCTGCTCGGTGTGCTCTGTGCGCTGCACAGGAAAATTTTCCCGAAGAAATAAGGTGTACCTGCTATGTGGATCTTTTCATCCTTCCTTTCGCTTTTGGCGGATAATCTGATACTGACAAGGGCACTCGGCACAAGTACGCTGATGGCTGCATCGAAAAACCGTTCCAATCTCGTGATTCTTTCCCTGATGATGACGCTTTTTTCGGTGCTCGGCAGCGTTGTGACGGCTTTGCTCTACCGGTTCATTCCGCAGCTTGCGAATCTGATGATATTTCCCGTCAGCGTTTTCCAGCCGCTTCTGTACGCCGCAGTCATTTCTGCTGTGTACATCCTCGTTTTGCTGATTTTGTATCTCATCGGCGGCGAAAAATCAGCCTCAATTAGAAAATACGTCCATCTGTCTGCATTCAACTGCGCTGTTATGGGAACACTGTATCTGTGCTTTACGCCGGATCAGTTCACCCGTGATGCCGTCATGCCGGCAGAATTTCTGGGACTGCAGTTTTATTTTGATGACAGGCTCAGCCCGCTTCGGGCATTGCTGTTCGGACTGCAGACAGGACTTGGCTTTTTGCTGGCATCCCTCATGCTGCTCGCTGTACGCAAGCGTCTTTACAGCGAAGAAGTTCCGGCAGCATTCCGCGGATTTCCGGCTGTACTTGTATATATCGGACTGATTTCTATGGCAGTCCATGCGATCGCTGTCTGACAAAAGAAAGAGAAGGTCACGCGCGATCCTGAGAGAGGAGCATACAATTAAATATGAAATTGAAACCGAAAGGACGAAAGATATATCGGTATAAGACGCGGTTTGAGCGTCTGAAGGGATTTTTTCGCAATTCCGGTGCCGTTGTCATGACCATTGCCGGTACAGCTGTACTGGTTTTTGTCGGATACAGCGTCGGCGGGCCCGTCATGAAGTTCCTGGAGGAGCAGAATGTTATCGCACCCGCAGGTGATTCTGCGGCAGAAACGATGCCGACCGCCCAGCCCACCGAACCATCCGCTGCACAGACGGCGGCAAGTGTGCCGGAAACGACCGCACCGCCTGAAACCCAGCCGCAGGAACCGGAGCTGCCGGAGTTTTTGCAGATGCAGGCGGCTGTCCTTGCCCCCGATGCACTCACCACCGCGCAGAACCTGCGCGATGCCGTCGCCGCACTTCCGGAAGGAACAACGCATGTGTTCGTTCCCCTGAAGACCGAGGGCGGCAGTTTGCATTACGCTTCTGCGGTCGAGGATGCCGGCATGTCCGGCGCAGTGGTATCAGCAATGCCGCTGACGGAGATCCATACGATCATTTCCGAAGCCGGTTTTGTTCCCGCCGCAGCTGTGAATGTGCTTGATGACAGCATCTATCCGCAGACCTTTGCGGATGCTGCCTACACCCTTGCAGGTTCCTCGGAACGGTGGCTGAATGCGTCGCCCGAAAACGGCGGCAAGCCCCTGCTTTCCCCGTTCAGCCCCCTGACAAAGGAGTACCTGTCAGAGCTTGCCGCAGAAATTTCCGGCGCAGGCTTTCAGCTGATCCTTTGCGAGGGTCTGGAATTCCCTGATTTTACAGAGGATGACCTTGCCATACTCGATCCGCGAGCCAGCTCATCCGACAGAGGCACTGCACTGGTGCATCTTGTTTCTGCCATGCAGGAGGCTGCCGGTAATGCTGTGTTCTGTGTTGCTGTTGACGGCATAGAACTGCTTTCCGGAAAGCCGGATCTTCTCAGTACCGGCACACCGCTCACCGCCGATGCCGTTGCTGCTGCTGTTCCTGCAGGCGCGGACATGGCGCTTGCAGATATGCAGGCAAAGCTTGGTGATATTCCCTGCATCCCCATGTATACAGAGCGTGCAGATACCGCACGTGGAAGCTATATCATTCGTCAGAAAAACGTCATTTCGCAGACAACAGAGCCGACAGAGACAACAGAACCAACAGAGACAACGAAAACACCAGAGACAACAGCATCCGAAACTGTTTCCGAATAAATTCGGAACGTAGGAATATATATTAAAGGAGTGAGATCCATGACTGAAAAATTTACCATTCAACTCAAAGAGATCATTGATGAATTCAAGCTTGAGGTCATCTACATGCCCAGAGATCCGCAGGAGATCCTGATCGACGAGAACGATGTCAACCGTCCCGGACTGCAGCTGATGGGCTTTTACGAATACTTCAATCCGGAGCGCATCCAGATCATCGGCAAGATGGAATACGCTTATCTGTCTACGATTGACGAAGCAACCAGACGCGAGCGTCTGGAGAAGCTGATCTCGCAGCGGCTCCCGGCTCTGGTCATTACCCGTGAGCTGCCGTATTTTACAGAAATGCTGGAGCTTGCCAAGCAGTACGAGATGCCGCTTCTGCGCTGCAAGGAGAACACCTCCCATTTCATGTCCGGTCTGATCGCATTCCTCAACCGCGTTCTTGCGCCGCGCATCACTCGCCACGGCGTACTGATCGAGATCTACGGTGAGGGCGTGTTCATCACCGGTGAAAGCGGCGTTGGTAAGAGCGAAACTGCGATCGAGCTTGTCAAGCGCGGTCATCGTCTGATTGCGGATGATGCGGTCGAGATCCGCAGGGTTTCCAACATCAGTCTGGTCGGACAGTCACCGGAAAATATCCGCCACTTCATGGAGCTGCGCGGCATCGGCATTATCAATGCACGCCGTCTGTTCGGTATGGGCGCGGTCAAAATGGCAGAAAAGATCAGCCTCGTGGTAGAAATGGAGCTTTGGAATCCGGATAAGATCTATGACCGTATGGGCATGGATACCCAGTATGTGTCCATCCTCGGTGTCAAAGTACCGTCCCTGACCATTCCGGTCAAGCCCGGCAGAAATCTTGCTGTCATTCTGGAGGTTGCGGCAATGAACAACCGTCAGAAGGAAATGGGCTATAATGCGACCGTGGAGCTGATGAACAAACTGAACATGAACATGGATTCTACGGAAACCGTCAGAAATTACGATGAATTCTGATGCACCCTATTTTGGAGGAATACTATGAGAGATCAACTGCGGCAGCTCTGTGAACAATATGACTGCCGTCTGGAAACGGATGTGAAGCTTTCCCAGCATACCACATTCCACATCGGCGGAACTGCTGATTTCTGGGTGGATATCACCAGTGCGCAGAGCTTGCAGGCACTGCTGCACCATTGCCGCACGAACAGCATCCCTTGCTTTGTTCTTGGCAAGGGCAGCAATATTCTGGCATCCGATGACGGCTACCGCGGTGTCATCCTGCATCTCGGCAGTGCCTTTTCGGAGATCAAAGTTTCCGGAATGACACTGACCTGTCAGGCAGGTGCGTCACTCGGCACAGCGGCACGCATCGCCGCAGAGCACGGACTGACCGGCATGGAATGTCTCAGCGGCATCCCCGGAACGATCGGCGGTGCGCTGTATATGAACGCCGGTGCATACGGCGGTGAGATGAAGGACGTTGTGGTGTCCTGCGAGTATGTTTCCGCGGACGGGGAGCTGTGCACCATGCCTCTTGCGGACATGGATTTAAGCTACCGCCACAGCATCTTTGCGGAAAACGGCGGCACCATCGTCAGCGTCACACTGGAGCTGCAAACCGGTGACAAGGAGGCGATCCGTGCACGCATGGAGGAGCTTCTGATCCAGAGAAAGACCAAGCAGCCGCTGGAATATCCCAGTGCCGGCAGCACCTTCAAGCGTCCGGCGGGAAGCTATGCGTCACTGCTGATCGACCAGTGCGGTCTGAAGGGGAGATCCGTTGGCGATGCACAGGTCAGCGAAAAGCACTGCGGCTTTGTTGTGAACAAGGGCAGCGCAAGCTGTGCACAGGTTCTGCAGCTCTGCGATGAGGTGCGCAAAGAGGTGCAGGAGAAAACGGGCTATATACTTGAACTTGAGCCGATTCTGCTCGGCATTTGATGGGGATGCTCCGCGTTGTTACGGCAATGCGGAGCTTCCTGATAGAAAGGAGAAGTGCAGATTATGCAGTTAGTCATAATTACCGGTATGTCCGGTTCCGGAAAATCGCTGGTCATGCAGGTGATGGAGGACATCGGATACTATTGTATCGACAATCTCCCGCCCCAGCTCATTTCCACCTTTGTGGATATCTGCGAGCACTCCGAGGGGAGTCTGAATAAGGTTGCCATTGCCGTGGATATCCGTTCCGGCGAAATGTTCACGGAGATCTACCAGTGCTGGCACAAGCTCAAGCGGATGCAGGGACTTGAGGTCAAGGTGATCTTCACAGAGGCATCCGATGATGTACTGCTGACACGCTATAAGGAAACACGCCGCAAGCATCCCCTCGATGACAAATGCGGCTCTTTGCAGGAAGCGATTGCCTACGAGCGTGAACAGCTCCAGCAGCTCCGCCCGATCGCGGACTATTATCTCGAGACCTCCCATCTGAGTGCCGCACAGCTCAAGCAGGAGATCAAGACCATGTTCCTCGAAAAGAAAACGGATTCCATTCTTATTAAGGTCATGTCGTTCGGCTACAAATACGGCGTTTCCACGGAATCCGACCTCGTGCTGGATGTCCGCTGCCTGCCGAATCCTTTCTATATCCCTGAGCTGAAATCACATACCGGCTGTGAAAGCTGTGTGCGTGATTATGTCATGCAGTTCCCGCAGTCGATGGAGCTGTTTGCTAAAATTCTGGATATGCTGGAATTCCTGCTCCCGCTGTATATTTCCGAGGGCAAGAGCCAGCTTGTGGTCGCATTCGGATGCACGGGCGGCAAGCATCGTTCCATCACGTTCGCCGAGCTGATCGGCGATGCCCTGCGCGAAAAGGGCTACCGTGTGCATAAAATGCACCGTGACATTGCAAAGGACAGAGGTTGACGGAGGTGATGCGGAATGTCATTTTCTGACAATGTACGGCAGAGCATTCGCGGTACGATCAATGACCATGACAAGCGGTTTGCCTGCCTGTATGCCATGCTTTTGTACAGCCGTACCCTGACAAAGGACGAGATCTGTCTGAAAAGTGAGAGCGAGGTCTTTGACTCTGTGTTCCCGATCCTGATGAAGACCATCTTCGGAGCACGCGTGCCGCTTCAGGTCGAACGGAAACCGCGCAGGGACGGCAGCGTCCTGCACATCTACCGCATTACCGGCAGGGAAGCGGTTACAAAGATCCGTTCCACCTTCCACATCCACGAGCTGCGCCGCATCGACATGCGCAACCTGCCCACCAACAGCATCGGCATGTTTCTCGGCGGCGTGTTCCTGACCTGCGGCAGTATGACCGATCCGAACAAGGACTATCACCTCGAATTCACAGCCCCCACGCAGGAGCTTTGCGACGATCTTTGCGATATCCTCCTGAGCGTCGGTGTGCATCCGAGCACAACCAAACGCCGCTATGCCTACTCTGCCTATTTAAAGGTAAGCGAGGAGATCGGCGATCTGCTGACCTTTATGGGCGCACAGAAATGCACCCTTGACCTGATCGACATCAAGATCGACAAGGAGGTCAAGAACAATGTCAACCGTCTGAACAACTGCGACCTGGCGAACATCGACAAGGTGATCTCTGCCGCTGAAAAGCAGAGGGATGACATTGCAGTCATCATCCGCCACGACGGAATGTGCAAGCTGACCGACGAGCTGCGCGAGCTGGCAGAGCTGCGCATGGAAAATCTGCACCTGAGCCTGCAGGATCTCGGCGAAATGCTCGAAAAGCCCATCAGCCGTTCCGGCGTGAACCACAGATTCCGAAAGCTTGCGGCGATCGCGGACAAATATCGGGAGGAGGATGCCAATGGCAAGAGCTAAGGACTTTGTGCATCTGCATGTGCACAGTGAGTACAGCCTGCTTGACGGCGCGTGCCGTCTCGAACAGCTCTGCGCACAGGCGAAAGCACAGGGGCAGACCGCTGTTGCTGTGACCGATCACGGCAATCTCTATGCGGCGGTGCTGTTCTATGATGCCGCCCTTGCACAGGGCATCCGCCCCATCATCGGCTGTGAGGTCTATCTTGCACAGCGCACGCGCTTTGACAAGGAACAGGCACTCGACGGCAAGAGCTATCATCTGCTTCTGCTGTGCGAGAATAACGAGGGCTATCAGAATCTCGTCAAGCTCGTGTCCCTTGCCAATCTTGAAGGCTTTTATAAAAAACCGAGAGTGGATCTCGATCTGCTCCGGAAATATCACAAAGGTCTGATCTGCCTTTCAGCCTGCATTGCCGGAGAGATTCCGCGCCGTCTGCTGGAGGGCAGTTATGATTCTGCCAAAGAAGCCGCTCTGCGGTATCAGGAGATCTTCGGAAAGGGGAATTTCTTTCTGGAGATCCAGAACCACGGCATTCCCGAGGAGCGTCAGGTGCTCCCGCAGCTTTTGCGGCTTTCGCGCGAGCTGGACATCCCCCTTGCCGCGACCAATGATGTGCACTATCTCACCCGCAATGATGCCGTGATGCAGAAAGCCCTGCTGTGCATCCAGACGGGCAAAACGATGGATGAGCCGCACGGCATGGGTTTTTCGACCAATGAATTCTACCTCAAGACCGCGCAGGAAATGGAGGAGCTGTTCCCGAATCAGCCCGATGCCATTGCCAATACACGCAGGATCGCTGACCGCTGTCAGGTCACGTTCACATTCGGAGAGCGCAAGCTGCCGCATTTTGTCAAGGAGGGCGTAACGGATAATACCGCGTATTTCCGCGCACTCTGCACCAAGGGCATGTACATGCGCTACGGAAACGCCCCTTCGGATGAGGTAAAGCAGCGGCTTTTGTACGAGCTTCGCGTCATCGAGGAAATGGGCTTTGTTGATTATTTCCTGATTGTCTGGGATTTCATACGCTACGCAAGAAGCCGGAACATCCCCGTCGGTCCCGGCAGAGGATCGGGCGCGGGAAGCCTGTGCGCCTACTGCATCGGCATCACGGGCATTGATCCGATCGCAGGAAAGCTCCTGTTTGAGCGTTTTCTCAATCCGGAGCGCGTAAGTATGCCGGATTTTGACATCGACTTCTGCATCGAAGGCAGGCAGTCCGTCAAGGATTATGTGATCGCTCGCTACGGCGCGGATCATGTTGCCGAGATCGTGGCGTTCGATACCCTGAAGGCACGCGCCGCAGTCCGCGATATTGCACGCGTGATGAAT
>CALGTT010000145.1 GCA_937901485.1 uncultured Ruminococcus sp. | reverse complement strand
CTCTCTCAAACAGTCCACCGGACTGTTTGAGAGATTCACCCCTGAAAAAAGCGACGGCTTAGGAGATTTCGCTCACTGCGGTGAGCGACGAGGGCTGCTCCCCACGGGGTGGGGAGACGGCACGAAGTGCCAGAGGGGACGGCACCAGTGAGGTGCGTTGCCCTCTGGACTCCCACGAGCTTTTTGAAAAAAGCTCGACCGAAAACTTTTCAGCCGCCTGCGGCGCATAGCCGATAGGCTTTTCTGCCAACAAAGGGCGCAGAATCTGCGCCCCTTTCATTTATTTGATCGTATACGTCACCGTGTTGCTGATCGGAACATACTGCCCCGAAACATAAGCCGTCAGGCAGATCTCGTACTTGCCGGGAGATGTGCCGAAATAGCGGTAGCTCAGCTCATTTTCCGCGTTGCGGTCGAGCACCTGCACACCGTTGTACATCACACGCCACCCCAGATTCCGGTAGCCCTCCACCTCCGGACGCGTTACCGTCAGGTCACTGCCCAGTGTGATCTCTACGGGATCTTCGATCACGATCTCGCTCTTTTCCTTCTCATTCCACGAGAAGAAATCAAATTTCTCGCCGTTGACCAGTACGTCCGCTGTACAGTTTTGGATGGTCGTGTTTGCGTCATAGCCGAGCATCGAACCTGCGCGGCTGCCGCTGACTGTGCCGCTGACATGGCAGTTCTCATAGCGTCCGCCGATCGCCTGTCCCGTGATGATGCCCGTACTGCTGCCGCCCTCGATCACGGCATCCTTGATCGTCAGATTCTCGACTGCACAGAACGTTTCCCAGCCGATCAAGCCCACATCCGAGTCGGAACAATTCATATGGAGGTTGGAGATCGTGTATCCGTTTCCGTTCAGCCATGCGGCAAACGGATGATCCTCTTTACCGCCGTTCCAGCCCATCGGTGCCCATGCATAGCCCGAAAGGTCAATGTCATTTTTCAGCTCAATATAGAGAAAATCAATATTCCGCGCCGTGTTGATGTAGTAGCAGACGCTTGCCAGCTCCTGCGGCGTGCTCACAAAGAATGCGCCCTCCTGCACGGATGCTGTAATGTAGTCCTCCTCCGCAAGCAGCGGAATATCGCCGAACTCCTTGTATTCCATCCATTTGTCATGGTCGGGGTATGCCGCAAGCAGGGATGCCTTTTCTTCCTGCACCTGCTGCTTCTTGCGCTGTTTCCGGATAATCTCACTGTCCTCTGCACAGAGATACAGCTTTTCTTCCCCGCGTTCCAGTGCCAGGTGTTCGCCGAATGCGTAGCATTCGTAAGCCGTGCCGTCCTCCAGCGTCAGCAGGATGTGATAATTCTGATACTCTGCCGTAAATGTACAGGGCTTGCCGTTGATCTCGGCTGTGCCGTCCTCGTTCAGCTTCCAGACGATCGCCGGATCCTCCTTGTCCACCCAGACACCTGCCACCTCGGACGCGGCATTCTGCATTTCTGCCATTGCTTCGCTCCCATCACGGCAGAGCGTGATCCCGGCAGTGCCGTCAGGGTACAGCGTCAGGAGGTCGTCTTCCATGCGGATGTCAAACACAGTGTCCTGCACAAGGGGTTCTTCGCCGTCGCCCAGATCCAGCTTTGTGGTCAGACAGAGCTTCGCGCCGTCCCATGTATAGGTATAATCCGCATAGGTATTCGGTTCTAAGCCGTCCAGATATGTGGTGAGCTTACCGTCCTTGAAATCGTAGTACAGCAGCAAGCCGCTTTCCACCTGCACCCATGTGCCGTCAAATGCCGCCTGCAATGCGGCAATGTATTCCTGTCCCTGCTCCGATTCCGCGCGGACAGCCGTGATGTCGCGTTCATCGTCCGACATGCGGATGGTGTTCTCGTCCGGTGCTGTAATGCAGTTTTCCTGCACCTCGCCGTCCCGGACGGGTGCGCCGTTTTCAAATGACACTTCGCACGGATCAGGATCGAGGAAGTCCGTATACAGCCCATCCGCATACCGCATCACAAAGCCGCATTCGTCCACCCAGTCGCCCGTGAGAAAGGCACTGTCCACGGTGATCCCCGGATCTGCGGCGGTTTCCTGCGTTGTTTCTTCCGTGATCTCCTCTGTGACTGCCGTGTCCTGCGTTGTTTCCGCCGTTTCCTCTGCCTGACTGCCGGCGGGAAGTTCTTCCTGTGTACTGCCGCAGGCGGTCAGGGAGAGTGCGAAGAAAAGTGCTGAAAACAGCCATGCTTTGCGCTTCATGGGTGAAACCTCCTTTTTATGAAAGCTGCGCCCCTTGCAGACAAAGGGCGCAGTATGAACTTATCCGCGGTCGTTCAGTGCCATATACACACGTTCATCCTCAATCGCCTTATACGCCGGACGGATGATCTTGTTGGAGTTGATCAGCTCCTCGATACGGTGCGCCGACCAGCCTGCAATACGCGCAATCGCGAAAATCGGCGTGTACAGCTCGGACGGCAGCCCCAGCATTCTGTATACAAAGCCGCTGTAGAAGTCCACATTTGCGCAAACGCCCTTATAGATGCGGCGTTCCTCGCCGATGACCTGCGATGCAAGACGCTCCACGCGGTCATACAGCGCGAATTCCTTTTCGCGTCCCTTTTCCACAGAAAGCTTCTGGACAAAGCCCTTGAACACCTTCGCACGCGGATCGGAGATGGAGTATACCGCATGTCCCATGCCGTAGATCAGACCTGCATGGTCGAACGCTTCCTTGTGCAGAAGCTTGCGCAGGTAGGTTTTCAGCTCTTCCTCGTCCTCCCAGTCCCTGACATTCGCCATCAGATCGTCGAACATCTGCACGACCTTGATGTTCGCGCCGCCGTGCTTCGGTCCTTTCAGAGAGCCGAGAGCCGCCGCGATCGCGGAATAGGTATCCGTACCGGAGGAGGACACCACATGCACAGTAAAGGTCGAATTATTGCCGCCGCCGTGCTCTGCGTGGAGCACCAGCGCAAGGTCAAGAAGCTTGGCTTCGAGCGGTGTGAACTTGCTGTCCGGACGCAGCATATGCAGAATATTCTCCGCAAGGGAGAGGTTGGGGTTGGGCTGGTGGATCACCAGATCCTCGCCCGCCTTGAAATTGTACGCCTGATAGCCGTAAACGGAGATCAGCGGAAAGAGGCTGATCAGGGAAAGACACTGGCGCAGGACATTCGGAATGGTGATATCGTTCGCCTTGTTGTCATAGGAATAGAGCGTGAGCACGCATTTTGCGAGGGTGTTCATCATGTTGTCGCTCGGTGCTTTCATGATGACATCGCGCGTAAACACTGCCGGCAGGAAGCGCAGATCCGACATGAGCTTGCAGAATTCCGCAAGCTGCTCCTTGGTCGGGAGCTTGCCGAACAGCAGAAGATATGTAGTTTCCTCAAAACCGAGGCGGTCATCCTTGACAAAGCCTGCAACGAGATCCTCGACATCATAGCCGCGGTAGTAGAGCTTGCCCTCGCAGGGAACGCTCTGTCCGTCCACGGTCTTCGAGGCTACCACGTTGCCGATATGTGTAAGGCCTGCGAGCACGCCCTTGCCGTTGAGGTCGCGCAGACCGCGCTTGACATCGTATTGCGTGTAAAGGGTGGGATCAATGGGGAATTCCGCACAGCAGCGGTCGGCGAGATCGTCGATCAGTGGGCATCCGGCGGATGCGTAGTCATAACGAGCCATATCATAAGTCCTTTCTTTTCTGTGAGATACCGGAGTATCAGGGCTTGTGTCCGTCAGAAACGAAACTGGTATGGATGACAGTACATTTTGATGCACTGTCCGTACCATGTCAGCCGCAAGCAAATTTGTGCCAGCACTGTAAAACGCAGAAGTGCGAAGCACAAAAGAAAATCCGCCGCGGGCAACAAGGTACATTTATATTATTATACCACAATATTGATATAAAGTCAACAAAAAAGCAAAAAATATTTATCAAAATTTATCTAATTTTCCTCTTTACAAAATCGACAGGATGTGTTATAATATATAAGGTCGTTCGAGGTGTGGCTCAGTTTGGTAGAGCACTACGTTCGGGACGTAGGGGCCGCAGGTTCAAATCCTGTCACCTCGACCATCGGCGCGGAGCCCGCGCTGGCAGACGCGTATGAAAGCTTCCGAGTGATCGGGAGCTTTCTTTTTCGCGGCGCGGAGCCCGCGC
>CALGTT010000144.1 GCA_937901485.1 uncultured Ruminococcus sp. | reverse complement strand
CTCCCCCAGTCACGGCTTACGCCGTGCCAGCCCCCTCTGTGAGGGGGCATTTTTTCGCTGCGCGGATAGTTGCCCTGCTGACGGGGCGTTTTTTATACGATTTTCGTTGTCCAGTCCTCCAGATTCCAGACCTCATCGACCACATCCATGTAGAATTCAGGCTCGTGGCTGACGAGGAGCACCGTGCCCCTGTAATTCTGCACGGCAGTTTTCAGCGCGTCCTTTGCGTCCACATCAAGATGGTTGGTCGGCTCGTCAAGCACCAGCAGATTGACCGGTTTGAGCATCAGACGGCACAGGCGCACCTTGGCATTCTCACCGCCGGAGAGCACCTTCATCTGGGAGGTGATGTGCTCCGTGGTCAGTCCGCATTTGGCAAGGGCTGCGCGTACCTCGGCATTGGTCATGGACGGGTACTCGTTCCAGATGGTCTGGAGGGCGGTTTCGCTCGTGGCGATCTCCTCCTGTTCAAAATAGCCCACTTCTAAGAACTGGTCATGCTCCACCGTACCGGACACTGCCGGAATCAGTTTAAGGAGCGTTTTGAGAAGTGTGGATTTGCCCAGACCATTCACCCCGCGGATGGCGATCTTCTTGTTGCGCTCGATCGTCACGGAAACAGGGCGCGTCAGCGGCTCATCATAGCCAAGCACCAGATCCTCGCCGGAGATCACTACCCTGCCCGGCGTTCTTGCGGACTGGAATGCAAAGACGGGCTTTGGCTTTTCGTGCGTTTTCTCGATAATGTCCATCTTATCCAGCTTTTTCTGACGGGATTTTGCCATATTCGTGGTTGCAACTCTCGCCTTGTTGCGGGCGATAAAGTCCTGCAAGTCGGCAATTTCCTTCTGCTGCTTTTCATACGCCTGCTCGATCTGACGTTTTTTCAGCTCGTACATGCGCTGGAAATTCTCATAGTCACCTGTGTAGCGCGTGAGGACTGCATTTTCCACATGATAGATGACGTTGATAACATCGTTGAGGAACGGAATATCGTGGGATACCAGAATGAACGCGTTTTCGTAGTTCTGGAGGAAATTCTTCAGCCACGCGATATGGTTTTCATCAAGGAAGTTGGTCGGCTCGTCAAGGATGAGGATCATCGGGTTTTCAAGCAATACCTTTGCCAGCAGTACCTTTGCACGCTGACCGCCGGACAGCTCCGTGACATCGCGGTCAAGTCCGATCTCACCGAGTCCCAGACCGTTGGCGTATTCGGAGATCTTCGCGTCAATGGTGTAGTAGCCGCTGTATTCGAGGATGCTCTGGATCTCGCCGACATCCTCCATCAGCTCGTTCATTTCGTCCTCGGTGCAGTCTGCCATCTTATCATAGAGCTGAAGCATCTCCTGTTCGAGGTCGGCAAGATGCGCAAAGGCATCGTGCAGGACATCGCGGATGGTCTTGCCCTTTTCCAGCGTGCTGTACTGGTCGAGGTAGCCCGTGGTGATGCGCTTGCACCATTCGATTTTTCCCTCGTCAGGCATAAGCTTGCCGGTGATGATGTTCAGAAAGGTGCTCTTGCCCTCGCCGTTCGCGCCCACAAGTCCGACATGCTCACCCTTGAGCAGACGGAACGAGGCATCATTGAGGATCTGTCTTGCACCGAAGCCGTGGGTGACATGTTCAACATTCAAAATACTCATACTGCTGTTCTACTCCTGTCTGGTTAGTGTCAACCTAAATACTCATTGATTTGCCCTGCCGGAAAGCAGGGCAAACTGTTATTCTTCTCTTACATACACGCCCTCTTTCAGGCGTTCCATAAATACATCGGGAAGCAGGGGCTTGTCAAAATAATAGCCCTGTGCCTGCTCACATTTCAGCTGCTTGAGGAATTTTGCCTGTTCCGCATTTTCCACGCCCTCAGAGATCACCTGAATGCCAAGCTGCTGTGCCATTTTGATGATGCTGCGGAGAATGATGCGTCCACTTTCCTCCTCCTCGCTGCCAACAGTGTGGAAGCTCTTGTCGAGCTTGAGCACATCAAAATTCATGTTGCGGAGCATGTTGATGGAGGAATAGCCCTTGCCGAAGTCATCGAGCGACGCGCTGAAGCCCGCACTGCGCAGTGCGCACAGGATCTCGCTGAATTTGCCGTCGTCCTCCATGCAGCAGGTTTCGGTGAATTCGACCTCCAGATATTCCACGGGCACATTGTACCGTGTAGCGATCCGGTAAAGCTTTTCAACAAATCCGGCAGATCCAAGCGTGATCTTTGAAAAGTTCACGGAAATTTTCACGGCCGGCTCTCCCGCATCCATCCATCTGCGCAGCAGTTCACACACGCGCTCAAAGACATAAAAGTCGATATGCACGATCTGTCCGCTGTGTTCAAGAATCGGGATATAGTCATCCGGCTTTATGAGTGTTCCGTCATGCATCCAGCGCGACAATGCCTCTGCACCGATGATGCGGTAGCTGTTCAGATCCACCTTTGGCTGGAGATAGATCCTGAATTCGCCATCGTGCAGTGCGGGACGGAATGCAGACTCGACCATCTTCCGGAAATCATACTGCCGGCGTATTTTCTCGTTGAAATATACGATATCCTCCTTGCCGCTCTGCCTTGCAAAGCCATAGGCGATACTCGCATTTTCAAGCATTTCCGTGACCTCGGTCATGCGGCTTTCCACGCAAAAAACGCCCATGCGGAAGGTGATCTCGATCGGGATCGTCCTGCCCTCATGATGGATCGGACAGATCATGGAGTTGACGGCATCCAGCCGTTCCTGCAGGTTCTCCCTGCGCAGGAACAGCGTGAAATTGTCTCCGCCGATATGGGAAAAACTCTCCTGTCCGGTCAGCATATTACGGAAGGTGTTGACAATATAATGCAGGACACGGTTGCCGTTTTCAAAGCCCACCCTTTTGTTGATAGTCTTGAATTTGCACACATTCATAAACACCGCCGCATAGCCGGTGAAATCCATGCCCTCCTGCCGGTATTTTGTGAGCTGCTCAGAAAGCCCGTTGGCATTCAGGCACTCAAGCATCATATCATGCGTTTTGGCATACCGGCTCATCTCCAGACTGGTCTGGCGGTTGACGTAGGTATGCAGGAGCTTGAACACAAACTCCATGATCCTTCGCTGCAGCATGGTCAGCGGGGCAGCATCCGGTTTTCTGTAAAGACGGTACACATAGGTGCTGCCGTCGAATGAATGAATTGATTTTTCTTCAATGCGTGGATCCTCGCCGATGACTGCATCCGTTTCATAGAGCACGCGAAGCGGCTCAGCACTTGTCTTAGAGGAAATACATACCACCGCACGGCAGATGCCAAGTTCCTCCGCGATCGCCGGAAATGCCTTCTGCGTCGCTTCAAATGTCTTGAAATTGTAAAACAGCGTATCTGTAAAATCCATCAGCATGTCTGCAATTCTTGTATCTCCCCGCACACTTTGTTGATCAGCCGATATCATTTTTGTACCTCCAGTCTGTTTCGTTTCTCGTTCCGTACTTTACTCTTATATTATAGCAGATGATTATGAACAAATCAACATTTCCGGTAACTTTTACATCTGTTTTTGTATGTAACAGCATATTTTTCCGAAACGTCAATCTTTTTTTTGAAATTCCTTGAATTCCGTTCCGATTTGTGCTATAATAAGAGTATTACTGTCCGATGGCTTTCCATCGGCTGTCCGGAGGGCTGACAAATGCGGGAATATATGCTTCGTTATGAACAATTTCTGCTGAAGGTACTGGAGGAGCCGCAGGAGTATGACATTTCTGCGCTCCGCACGGAGGTACTTGCACAGATCGGATTCATGCAGCATGAACGGCTGATCCATTTTCTGGTGACGATGCTGTTCGCGCTCCTGTTCCTCATCTCGCTCGGCATCCTGCTGTTTCTGCCGTCCGCCGGACTTCTGCTGCTGACCATTCTGCTGCTGGGACTCCTGATCCCCTACATCCGGCACTACTATTTTCTTGAAAATACAGTCCAGAAAATGTACATACTCTACAACAGGATCGCAGCACTGGACGATCGGACAGCATATCCGAATACGGAAAAGCCCGGAAAAATTTGAATTCGTGCGTGTATCACGCAGTCAGATTTTTCACCGCTGTTTCACATCGTATTCACAGAGTTCTGCTATACTGTAACAGAACTTGCCCCTGTGGGGGAAGAAAGGAATGAATCACATGAGCAAAGAAATGAACACACAGGAACCGCAGGAGGAGATCTACCAGAGCATTCTGGGTGACGACGCTCCGCCGGAGGAAGAAACTGCTGCTGCACCTGAGGAAAGTGCACCTGCAAAGCCGAAGACTTCCAAAAAGAAGCTGCTGACCATCGCGGGAGTTTCCGCGGCATCGGTGGCTCTGGTCGGCTGCCTGACATTTGCCGGCATCGGCATTTTCAACAAGAATAAAACAGAAAGCATCGTTACCTCTCCCAATGTCAAGCTTGACAGCAAGATGGTAGCCTGCTACCTCAATGACATGGTCAACATGTACAAGCAGTCCTATTCCGAGGAGGATCTGCTCACCTATTATCAGCTTGATGTCAACAAGTCCCTCAAGGATCAGAAATATCCCTATGATGAGACTCAGACATGGTTCGATGTCATGCTTGACTCCACCAAGTCCACCATCGAACAGCAGCTGATCATGTATGAGGCTGCCAAGGAGGCTGGCTTTGAACTGCCCGAAAAAGAAAAGCAGATGATCGAGGAAGCACTGGCTGACGCAGATGTGGCTGCCTATGGCAATGGTGTAACGCTGGACGATATCCGCAAAACACTTGAAATTCAGGCTCTCAGCTCCGCTTACTATTACAAGAGAATAGAAGAGCTGGAACCGTCCGACGAACAGATCATGGAGATCTATGAATCCGATCCCAAGAGCTTCCAGACCTGCGGTCTGGCTGGCTTCCCTGTTTCCTACACTGCCGATGAGGAAGGCGAGGAGGTAATGTCCCAGGAGGATGCCAAGAAGCTTGCTGATGAACTGAGCGCGGTCAAGAATGTGAAGGAATTCGAGAAGATGGCTGGTGAGATCCTTCTTGAATATGAGGGCTACACACAGGAAGAAGTGGATGCAAATATCCCGTCCATCTACAATGATGCCTATACTTACACAGAGAACAATGAGCTTGCTGAATGGGCATTCGGTGAGGCAAAGGTGAATGACACCCTCGTTCTGGAGGGCAGCGGCGTTTACTATGTATACATCAAGACAAGCGAACCGGCACTGGATGAGACAAACACGGTAAATGTACGTCACATCCTGTTCATGGAGCAGGAGGACAATCTGGCAGCGGCTGAAAATGCGCTGGCAGAATGGGAAAACGGTGAAAAGACTGAGGAAAGCTTTGCCGCACTCGCTGAAAAGTATACCGAGGACGGCGGCTCTGCCAACAACGGCGGTCTGTATGAGGATGTATATCCCGGTCAGATGGTCACTAATTTCAATGACTGGTGCTTTGACGAAAGCCGTCAGCCCGGTGATACCGGCATCGTGGAGACAGAATACGGCGTGCATGTCATGTATTTCTCCGCGACCGGCAATCCCCTCTGGATGAGCGAAATTGCGGATACACTGACACAGCAGAACTACAACGAGTGGTATTCCGGCATTGCCGAAAAGTATACGATCACTTTTGACGAAGAAGCCATGAACAGCATTGAGGGCTGATAATGACAAAAAAAGAACGAACGCTTGCTGCCTGTCAGCTTCTGAAGACACAGTATCCGGACGCGCTCTGCTCGCTGGAGTACCGCAAGCCCTATGAGCTGATGATCGCAGCGCGGCTCTCTGCACAATGCACAGACGCGCGTGTGAACATCGTCACCAAGACGCTGTTCCGGCAGTTTCCGACACTTCAGTCCTTTGCGGATGCGGATCTCGGCGAGCTGGAAGAAGCGATCAAGCCCTGCGGTTTCTACAAGACAAAAGCAAAGAGCATCAAGGAGGCAGCACAGCGGCTGATCGCAGTGTACGGCGGAGAGATCCCGCAGACACTTGATGAGCTGCTCACGCTCCCCGGCATCGGGCGGAAAACCGCAAACCTCCTGCTGGGTGATCTCTACGGAAAGCCCGCGGTCGTGACGGATACGCATTTTATCCGCATCACCGGCAGACTGGGACTGACAAAGCACACCGAGCCGCAGAAGGTCGAATCCGATCTGCGCAAGCTCCTCCCGCCGGAGGAATCATCGGATTTCTGCCACAGGATCGTGCTGTTCGGCAGAGAATTCTGCAAGGCACGAAAACCTGCCTGCGCAGAATGTCCGCTGCGGGAGATCTGCCCGTCAAAGGCATGAGGAGCAATGGCTGTAATTGCCAAATACAGTTGTTGAAAATTGTATATAATGTGGGCGATAGCGGACAACTATTGACAAAAGCGTGTAAATATTATAAAATAGAAGTATATATTTTTAGAAAACAGTAAAGGCGGTAAATAGAAATGGGCATTCTGACAACCATTTTTGGTTCGTACAGCGCGAAAGAGCTGAAGCGAATCGAACCGATCAAGGACAAGGTACTGGCACTGGAGGAGGAGTACAAGGCTCTGACCGATGCACAGCTGAAGGAAAAAACCTTTGAATTCCGTGAAAGACTCAATGAGGGTACTGCTACCCTTGACGATATTATCCCCGAAGCACTGGCAACCGTGCGCGAAGCCGGCGACCGTGTGCTTGGCAAGCGTGCATATCCGGTACAGATCATCGGTGCGATCGTTCTGCATCAGGGACGTATTGCCGAAATGAGAACCGGTGAAGGTAAAACCCTTGTTGCCTGCCTCGCGGCATACCTGAACGCACTGTCCGGCAAGGGCGTGCATGTCGTTACCGTAAACGACTATCTGGCAAAGACACAGTCCGAAGAAATGGGCAAGGTGCACCGCTTCCTCGGTCTGACCGTTGGCTGCATCCTGCATGGTCTGACCAATGCGCAGCGCAGAATGGCGTACAACTGCGATATTACTTACGCGACCAACAATGAGCTGGGCTTTGACTATCTGCGTGACAACATGGTCATCTACAAGAAGGACATGGTACAGCGCGCCCCCAATTTTGCCATTGTCGATGAGGTGGACTCCATTCTGATCGACGAAGCAAGAACTCCTCTGATCATTTCCGGTCAGGGC
>CALGTT010000143.1 GCA_937901485.1 uncultured Ruminococcus sp. | reverse complement strand
TTCAGGTGCTAGTCCTCGCAAGGGGGTGAAGGTTCAAGTCCTTTTATCCGCACCATTTAAAAAGCTTCTCTAAATAGAGGAGCTTTTTTCTTGTCCCCTCTCCCATTGTCAGATTACACAAAAACGCAAGGATATTTTTGGGTTGACCATTGTCGAAAAATGTGGTATAATGATAGTGTGATAAAAGCAGCGCAGGCTGCTCATTATTATAATCTGTAAGAAAGGAGGAAAAAATCATGGATTCTATGAAGAAGTACATTGCAGAACTGATCGGTACAATGGTGCTGGTAATTCTCGGCTGTGGTACGGCAATGCTCGTTGGATGTGACGCTGTCAACGGCGGTGGTTATGTCCTGACAGCATTTGCATTCGGTCTTGTCATCGTTGGCATGGCTTACTGCATCGGCAATATTTCCGGCTGTCATATCAACCCGGCAGTTTCTCTGGGTGTTCTGATGTCCGGCGGCATGAGCGTTTCCGATTTTATCGGTTATGTGATCGCACAGTGCGTTGGTGCATTTGCAGGTGCAGGTGTTCTGGCTGCAATTTTTGGACTGGGCGGCGTAACTGACAAGACCGGCGGCTTTGGCTCTAACGGTCTGGCAGGTGTCAACGACAGCGTGGCAGCAGGTCTGCTCGTGGAGATCGTTCTGACATTCATCTTCGTGATGACCATTCTCGGCGTTACTTCCAAGAAGGCTGGACACGGCTCTTTTGCAGGTCTGGTCATCGGCTTCACACTGACACTTGTACACATTCTCGGCATTGGTCTGACAGGTACATCTGTCAACCCCGCAAGAAGCCTTGGTCCCGCAGTTGTTGCTGCATTCACTGGCAACTCCGCTCCCATCGCATGTGTATGGGTATTCATCGTTGGACCTCTGGTCGGTGCTGCACTGGCAGCTCTGGTCTACAAGTTCCTTGAGAGCGAAAATTCCAAGTAATCGGGACATTTCAAACGAAAACGAAATGTCAGCAAAAAGCCTCCCTGCTGAAAACGGGGAGGTTTTTTTGTTACATGTGCTGAAAAATTCGCAAAAGCTGGACATTTTCAAGATTTTCTGCTATAATTAGATTATGTTTGAAAACCAGAAAAGGAGCGTCAGCATGAACGAACGAAAACTGCTCTTCCGAACGGAAGATCCATTTGACACGCAGAGCACAAATGAACAGTTTCTTGCCGCTGTGCGTGAAAACTGTGCCTATCAGTATGCAAACTGCGAACAGTACCGCACAATGCTGGGAAAGCTGCAGTTCACACCGGATATGCTTGTCAGGTATTCCGACCTGAAGAAGCTTCCTTTTCTGCCGACGGTGTTATTCAAAAAGCACAGAATGTATTCCTGCCCGGAATGGAAAATGCCCATCAAGGCTACCTCCTCCGGCACAAAAGGACAGTTCAGCCGCATCGGTCTGGATGCAGGAAGTCTTCTCTGCGGTCTGCGTATGGTCATCAAGATCGCAAAATGGCGCGGTCTGCTTTCTTTCCGTCCGACAAACTACATCATTCTCGGCTACCAGCCGACCAGAGATAACGATATGGCAGTGATGAAAACGGCGTTCGGTTCTACGTTTCTCGCACCTGCACTTCACCGCACTTACGCACTCCGATATGAAAACGGCGAGTATAAGCCGGATCTGGAGGGAGTTATTGCGGCAGTGCAGAAGTATTGTGAATCCTCCCATCCCGTGCGTTTTATGGGTTTCCCCTCATATACCTATTTCCTGCTTAAAAAAATGGACGAGCGCGGCATTCATCTCCAGCTTCCGGAGCATTCCAAAATCATGCTCGGCGGCGGATGGAAACAGTTCTATGCAGAGCGAGTGGAAAAGCAGACACTCTATCATCTTGTCAAAAAGGTGCTGGGAGTTTCCGAGGAAAACATCATTGAATTTTTCGGTGCGGCAGAGCATCCGATCCTGTACTGTGACTGCCCGGAGCATCATTTCCATGTGCCGGCATACAGCCGCGTGATCATCCGCAATATCCACACACTCGAACCCGTTCCGAACGGAACGGTGGGACTTGTGAATCTCATCACACCTATGGTTGCCGCAACTCCGATCCTCAGCGTGATGACAGATGATCTGGGCATCCTCCACGATGGCAGTCAGTGCAAATGCGGTTTGGAGTCCCCTTATCTCGAAATTGTCGGGCGCGTTGGTCTGCGCGATATCAAGACCTGCGCTGCAGGTGCAGCGGAATATCTCAACGGAACTGGAGGCAGCATATGATATTTGCAAACGGCATGATCTATGATTCCAGCGAACAAAAGCGTATTCTTGCCGCGATGGAGCGTAATATCAATGATACCATCCTCCATCGTCCGCTGAATACGGAAACTGTGATCGCTGCATTCGATGAACTGAGCCGCCGTCTGAAGCGGGGGGATTTTTCCCTGATCACACAGCAGATTCAGATGGAGAATCTGGACGAAATGATTCAGACCGCAGTGCGGATGCTTCGCCGAAGCAGCATGGAATACAAGGTGAAAACGGAACTGGGACAGCGTTTCTTTGAGCCCAGACTTACCGGCCCGCCCCTTGGCTTCGACCGCGTGGAGATCTGTCCGCGTCCGCTCGGCACGCTTCTGCACATTGCGGCTGGAAATATGGATGTACTTCCTGCGTACAGTGTTGCGGAGGGACTGCTTGCCGGCAATATCAATATCCTCAAGCTCCCGAGTGCGGACAACGGACTGACACTGGAAATTTTCAGTCATCTGATCTCGATCGAGCCAAAACTGAAGGACTATGTCTACATATTCGATACGCCATCTTCCGATATGGATGCACTCCGGAAAATGGCATCACTTGCTGATGGTATTACCGTCTGGGGCGGTGATGAGGCAGTAGCAGCTGTACGGAACTTTGCACCTGCGGGATGCCGGATTATTGAATGGGGCTTGGTTTCGCCTATATTTCGGGGTATGAAAACAAGGAAGCTGAACTTTCCGCACTCGCTGAGCACATCATGGTGACAAAGCAGCTTCTTTGCAGCTCTTGTCAGGTGATCTATCTGGATACACCGCATATGGATGATCTGACCGACTTTTCCAAAATGTTTCTCCCATATCTGGAACAGGCAGCAGAGAAATTCCCCGTGCAGGATGTGGGAGCAATTGCGGAAATGACACTTCGCCGTTATTCGGACGTGCTTGAATGCAC
>CALGTT010000142.1 GCA_937901485.1 uncultured Ruminococcus sp. | reverse complement strand
ACGGAGGAATTATGGCTCAGATCAGACTCGACAAGCTCCTCTCCAACCGTACCCCCCATTCCCGCAGCGATGTGAAAAGCATCCTGAAAAATGGTGCCGTGCAGGTGGATGGTATGACGGAGTGCGACGGCAGCCGCAAGATCGACCCCGATGTGCAGGAAGTCACCCTGTACGGCAAAAAGCTCGTGGGTCAGTCCCATGTCTGCTTTCTTGTCAATAAGCCGCAGGGCTATATCTGCGCAACGGAGGACAGGGTGCATCGGACCGTGCTCGAACTGCTCCCGAAAGCTCTGCGCGTCAAAGGTCTGTTCCCCGCCGGCAGACTCGATGCGGACAGCACAGGACTCGTCCTGCTTACTGATGACGGTGATCTGGCACACAGGATGCTGGCTCCCAAAAGCCATGTGCCGAAATACTACCTCGTGCGGCTCTCCAAGCCCTGCTGCCCTGCCGACTGTGAACGGCTTGCTGCAGGACTCACGCTTGGAGATGGTACGGTGTGTATGCCGGCAGAGGCAAAGCCTCTGGAAGTGAAGGGAAACTACGCGCTCATCTGCCTGCATGAAGGCAAATATCATCAGGTCAAGCGCATGTTTGCTGCACTCTCCAATCATGTGGAAATGCTCCACCGCGTTGCGGTCGGAAACATGATTTTGCCTGAAAATCTGGCACTTGGAGCGCATGTAGAGGTATTGCACAAAGATGTTGAAAATATGTTGAAAGGCGGAAACTTCGATGCCATATATGAACGAATTATGACGAACTTTTCGTCATATTCGATAAATGAGGTGCATGAAGTTTAGGTAAATAGCGGATTGAAAAATCCGTCATAATTTGGTATGATATTAATAGGCAGAAAAGAACGCGGCATATGATGCTGCGGTGTCTTAAAATTTGCACACAGGAGGACTGGAATAAATGGCAAGTTTATCACTTAGAGGAATCTACAAGAAGTATCCGGGCGGCGTAGTGGCTGTATCCGATGTAAACCTCGAAATCAGAGACAAGGAGTTCATCATTCTGGTAGGACCTTCCGGCTGCGGTAAGTCCACCACCCTGCGTATGATCGCAGGTCTGGAGGATATCTCCGAGGGTGAGCTGTACATCGGTGACCGTCTGGTGAATGATATCGCACCGAAGGACAGAGATATCGCGATGGTATTCCAGAACTACGCTCTGTATCCGCACATGACAGTATTTGAGAACATGGCATTTGGTCTGAAGCTCCGCAAGGTGCCGAAGGATGAGATCGCCCGCAAGGTAGAGGAAGCTGCAAGAATCCTCGACCTGTCCCACCTGCTCGACAGAAAGCCGAAGGCAATGTCCGGTGGTCAGCGTCAGCGTGTTGCGCTCGGCCGTGCTATCGTTCGTTCTCCGAAGGTATTCCTGCTCGACGAGCCGCTGTCCAACCTGGACGCTAAGCTCCGTGCACAGATGAGAACTGAGATCTCCAAGCTGCACAAGAAGCTGGGTACAACATTTATCTATGTAACACATGACCAGACCGAGGCTATGACAATGGGTGACCGTATCGTAGTTATGAAGGACGGTTTTGTACAGCAGATCGACACTCCGCAGAACCTGTATGAGAATCCGGTAAACAAGTTCGTTGCTGGCTTCCTCGGTTCTCCGCAGATGAACTTCATCGACGCTGTTCTGAAGAAGAACGAGAACAGACAGTATTATGTTGAGTTCGGTTCTGAGGACACCAAGTCCCACAGAGGCGTGAAGTATCAGATCATCGTTCCGGAGTCCAAGTGCGTTCCGGAGCTGGAGAAGTATGTTGACCGTGAGGTAACTCTGGGTATCCGTCCTGAGTCTGTACACGATGAGGAAATGTACCTGTCCAACGCTACAACCGGTATCATTGACTGTAACGTAGAGATCACCGAAATGATGGGTGCTGAGACATTCCTGTATCTGGAGTGCGAGGGTATCCCGCTGACTGCAAGAGTATCTCCTCGTTCCACTGCAAAGCCGCAGGATGAGATCAAGGTTGCAATCGATCCGAACAAGATCCACCTGTTCGACAAGGAAACTGAGAGAACTATCGTAAACTAATGATAGTGATTGATTTTTCGTGAATCATGCAGACCCGTCCTTTGATAGGGCGGGTCTTTTATATTTGTGCTGCCGCTTGCACGAAGTGCATAAGGCAGCGAATGCCGGCACAGGCTCTGTGCCTGTTCGACAAGGAAACTGAGAGAACTATTGTAAACTGAGTTTCTGAAAACTGCATGTTTGAAGCCCGTCCCTGAAAATGGGCGGGCTTTTTGGTATAGTTGACTATACCTTGAAAAACCCCTGCACTTTGTACAAGTCTACAGAATACGCAATGTTGAATTTGTTTTTTCCGACAAAATTAAAGTTGCCTATTGACATTTCATAAATTTCGTGGTAGACTATACTTAGCACTCAAAGAGAAAGAGTGCTAACACTCAAAACGACAAACTGCCAGAAGGGAGCGTATTCCTTTGAAAGACCGGAAGCTGAAGATCTTAGCTGCCGTGGTGGAGGAGTATGTGCGAACCGGAGAACCGGTGGGTTCTAAGGTGATCGCGAAACTTCCGGACATCGGCGTATCGGCGGCAACTGTGCGCAATGATATGGCGATGCTGGAGCAGTTGGGCTATCTGGAACAGCCCCATACCTCCGCAGGCAGAGTACCGACCATCAATGGTTACCGGCTTTATATTGATGAGCTGATGACGGCGCAGTGCCTTTCCGGTGAGGAGAAGGAACGGCTCGACGACATGCTTGCACAGCAGGGCCCGATGACCGAGGAGCTTCTGATCCAGAACGCGACCACGGCACTCGCAGAGCTGACGCAGTGCGCGGCAGTCGTTTCGGACTTTTCCCCGAAGTTCTCCATCATCTCGAAGGTGGAGGTCATCCCGACGGGCAAGCGGATCTATGTGATCCTGCTGATCACGTCCGGCGGCAGCATCAAGAATAAAGCGTGCAGACTGGAAATCGACCTGACAAATGAACAGCTTGGCATGTTTTCCAAGTACCTCGCAGAGCATCTGGAGGGCATTTCGGTGGATGATCTGTCCGACGAAATGATGGAAAACCTTGCGGCGGCAATGGGCACTTATATGATGGTGCTTGCACCGCTGGTGCAGGGCTTGTGTGAGCTGTCCCGCGACCTGCGGCAGCACGCGCTGATGTTCAGGGGCGAAAGCAACCTGTTCTCCCACAAGGAGCTGGACAAAATGGAGGTTGTGCGGTTCATCGAGCATAAGGATGAGCTGACAGAGCTTCTGGATGATTCGTTCAGCGGCATCCGTGTATTGTTCGGGGAGGGCGGCGACAATTTCGTCATCGGCAATTCCAGCATGATCGTCTCCAAGTACCGGAAGGGCGAACGCCATGTCGGTTCGCTGGGCGTGATCGGCCCGATGCGGCTCGACTATGCAAAGGTCATTCCGTATCTGGAATATTTTTCACAGAAAATTACAGACCTGATCTCAGAACAGAATGAGGACGAAGAAGAACAATAGAAAGGGTGAGTCCCATGAACGAAGAACAGCGCGAAGCAATGCTCGATGAGGAGTTTGACGAAGACGAGGACTTTGCAGATGCAGAGGAATGCGAAGCGGAGGAAGAAGCAGAAGCCGCTGACGCGGACGATGCACTTGCCGCAGAGCTTGCAGAGCAGAAGGAACAGTACCTGAGACTGTTTGCGGAGTTTGACAATTTCCGCAAGCGCACCGCCAAGGAAAAAATGGAAACCTATGGCGATGCGACCGCAAAGACTGTGGAGCAGCTTCTCCCCGTCGTGGACAATTTCGAACGTGCCATCGATGCACCCTGCACCGATGCACAATATAAAGAGGGCATGGTGATGATTTTCAACCAGCTCAAAACATTTCTGGATAAGCTCGGCGTGACGGAGATCGAAGCACTCGGCGCAGAGTTCGATCCGAACGTTCATCAGGCGATCAAGCAGGCAGAGGCGGATGAGGAATTCCCCGAAAACACCGTCTGCGAGGTCTTCCAGAAGGGCTACAAGCTCAGAGAAAGACTGATCCGTCCTGCAATGGTTGCAGTGGCAAACTAAGTAAACACATGCGACCTTTGCGTAATGCGCAATGGGAGCAAACGCCGGCGCAGGAACTGCGCTATTATATAAGTAAGGAAGGAAAGAGAATTATGGGAAAGATTATCGGTATTGACCTCGGTACAACAAACTCCTGCGTAGCAGTCGTTGAGGGCGGTAACGCTGTTGTCATCGCAAACGCAGAGGGCGCAAGAACAACTCCGTCCGTAGTGGCATTCTCCAAGACAGGCGAGCGTCTGGTGGGTAAGGTTGCAAAGAATCAGGCGATCACAAACCCCGACAAGACCATCGCTTCCATCAAGCGTCACATGGGCAGCAATTATAAGGTGGACATCGACGGCAAGCAGTACACACCGCAGGAAATTTCTGCAATGATCCTTCAGAAGCTGAAGGCTGATGCAGAAGCTTACCTCGGCGAAACTGTCAATGAAGCAGTTATCACTGTTCCGGCATACTTCACCGACTCCCAGCGTCAGGCTACCAAGGACGCAGGTCAGATCGCAGGTCTGGTTGTCAAGAGAATCATCAACGAGCCGACCGCAGCAGCACTGTCCTATGGTATCGACAAGGAAGAGGATCAGACCGTTATGGTATATGACCTCGGCGGCGGTACGTTCGACGTTTCCATCATCGAAATGGGCGAGGGTATGCAGCAGGTACTGGCTACCGCTGGTAACAACCGTCTGGGCGGCGATGACTTCGACCAGAGAATCATCAACTGGATGGTTGACGAGTTCCGCAAGGAGCAGGGCATGGATCTGTCCAACGACAAGATGGTAATGCAGAGACTGAAGGACGCTGCTGAGGCTGCAAAGATCGAGCTGTCCTCCACTCCCACCGCAAACATCAATCTGCCGTTCATTACTGCGGATGCAAACGGCCCGAAGCACCTGAACCTGACACTGTCTCAGGCAAAGTTCAACGAGCTGACCGCAGATCTGGTACAGGCAACCATGGAGCCGGTTCGTCAGGCACTGGCAGACAGCAAGCTGTCCACCTCCGATCTTGACAAGGTGCTCATGGTCGGCGGTTCTTCCAGAATTCCGGCAGTACAGGAAGCTGTTAAGAAGCTCATCGGCAAGGAGCCGTTCAAGGGCATCAACCCCGATGAGTGCGTAGCACTCGGCGCAGCACTGCAGGGCGGTCTGCTCGCAGGTGATGTCAAGGAAGGTCTGATGCTCCTCGACGTAACACCCCTGTCCCTCGGTATCGAGACCGCAGGCGGCGTATGCACCAAGATGATCATGCGCAACACCACCATCCCCGCAAAGAAGACTGAGATCTTCTCCACCTATGCTGACAACCAGCCGGCAGTTGACATCAACGTGCTGCAGGGTGAGAGAGAGTTCGCAAGAGATAACAAGCAGCTCGGCACATTCCGTCTGGACGGCATCGCTCCGGCAATGAGAGGTGTTCCGAGAATCGAAGTTACCTTTGATATCGACAGCAACGGTATCGTGCACGTTTCCGCAAAGGATCTGGGCACGGGCAAGGAGCAGCAGATCTCCATCACCGCTTCCACCAACATGTCCAAGGAGGATGTGGAAAAGGCTGTCAAGGATGCAGAGGCATATGCAGAGGAAGACAAGAAGCGTCGTGAGGCAGTTGATGCCAAGAATCAGGCTGAAAACCTCGTGTTCCAGTGCGAGAAGGCAATGACTGATTTCGGTGACAAGATCACCGAGGCAGATAAGGCTCCCATTCAGGAGAAGATCAATGCGCTGAAGGGCGTTCTGGAATCCGGCAATACCGAGGACATCAAGGCAAAGACCGATGCACTTCAGCAGGCATTCTATGAACTCAGCTCCAAGGCTTACCAGCAGGCAGGCGGCGATCCGAATGCCATGAATGCGGGCTTTGATCCGAATGCAATGGGCGGCATGGGCAATGCACAGGAAGCTCCGAGCAATGACGATGATGTCATTGATGCGGATTTCACTGAGGCGTAAGAAAAATTAATAGCTGTTTCAGGGCAGATGTCATCTGCCCTACAGCCTTTGTGCGGAACCCGCACTGGTGATTTGTTTTCTCTGGATAGAATGGTCGAAAGGTGATGAATATGGCTGAAAAGCGTGATTATTATGATATTTTAGGCATACAGAAGGGTGCCGGCGAGGATGAGATCAAGAAAGCATACAAGAAGGCGGCACGAGAGAACCATCCCGATCTGCATCCGGAGAACCGTGAAGAATGCGAAGAAAAGATGAAGGACATCAACGAGGCATACTCCGTGCTGTCCGATCCTGAGAAGCGTCAGCGTTATGACCAGTTCGGTCATGATGCGGTAGGCGGTGCCGACGGCATGGGCGGCATGGGCGGCATGGGCGGCTTCACCGGCGGCTATGGCGACATGAGCGACATTCTGGAGAATCTGTTCGGCGGCATTTTCGGCGGCGGTTCGACATCCCGCGCAAGCTCTGCCAATGCCCCCAGACGCGGCAAGGACATCAACACCGGCATCAACATCAGCTTCATGGAGGCATGTACCGGCAAGACGCAGGAGATCACCATCGGACATATGGAAAAATGTCAGGCGTGCGGCGGTTCCGGTTCGGAGGCAAACACCGGCACGGAGGTATGTCCGGACTGTCACGGCAGAGGCTCGATCAAGGTAACACAGCAGACGGGCTTCGGCACATTTTCCCAGTCCCGTCCCTGTCCGCACTGCAGCGGCAAGGGCACGATCATCAAGAATCCCTGTCAGAAGTGCCGCGGCGCGGGCAGAGTCCGCGTTCAGAAAAAGGTGAACCTGACTGTTCCGGCAGGCATCGACGACGGTCAGACACTGCGCGTATCCGGTGAGGGTGACTGCGGCATCAACGGCGGCCCGGCTGGCAATCTGAATGTCAGCGTTTCCGTGCGTCCGCATCCGATCTTTACCCGTGAGGGCTATGATGTGCACTGTGAGATCCCGATCACCTATGCACAGGCGGTGCTGGGCGATGAGATCACCGTGCCGACGATCGACGGACAGGTGAAGTTCAACATTTCCGAGGGCACGCAGAACGGCACGCGCACCCGACTCAAGGGCAAGGGCATCAAGCACCTCCAGCGTGATGCAAGGGGCGACCAGTATGTGAAGCTGTATATCGAAGTGCCCAAGAATCTTTCCAAGAAGCAGAAAGAGCTGCTCAAGGAGTTCGAAAACTCGCTCAATGAGAAGAACTACGCAAAGCGGAAGGGGTTCTTTGATAAGCTGAAGGATATTTTTAGTTGATCCTGATTACGCAAAACTCAAATAACGGAAATATAAATTGGTGATATGTTTAATGAAGGAGGACTTGAAAGGTGATTGTATTTAGTACGAAAATCCCATTGAAAAATGTGACTATTTCGTGTTGCATTGAATTATTTAAAAAATGGATTATCAACAGTCCACACTATTCATTAGATATTTCAGAACTTTCGGAAGAAAATTTTGATAATTATCAGAAATCAGAGGATAATGTGTCGTTTTCTGCCATTAGTTATTTTGATGACTTTGTAAAAATCTCAGCAGTTCAATTAAAACAGACAGATGAAAAAGGGATATGGTGTACAGATTGTTTGGTGACAGAGGAATCACACCACAAGTTCCTGCTTGTTCAATTGGATTATACTTGTGATGATTATTCTATTTCAACACCAACACCTCATAAGCCTTATGTAATTAGACTGTTTATAGAGGCAGGCATTTGTGATAAGGATTGGGTATTTCCAGTTAATGATCAATCATTATCATCTGATTTAGATTATTTTGATGCTTGTGTAGCAGTTATGAATGGGGAATCAGATAATCAGTTACCCATGATATACATAAGCAAAAATTATATGAACCGCACAGAACTTAAACATGAGGCTTTAGCTAGAGAATTATCTGGAATTGCACATGTAGTTGTTGAGGATAGTCGTGATACAGGGGAAAAATTACGTGAAAGAACAAATGAGAACAATGTTTATGGCGGTTATATTGGAATATATTATCCTCGTTCAATAGAGTGTGAAAAATATAGTATTGCCCATTACTCTGATCGTAATGTTCTGTTTTCTCAGATTGTAAAAAGTGTGCAGCGTGCGTTGGTTTATCGTTCAGAATATACTGAATATAGTTGGAATCAGGTTTTGTTACTAAAGTCTCGCCAAAAAATGAGTGAGGTCGAAATGACAAGCCAACGTGAACTGAATGATTTTTTAAAATTATCTGATACTGAAACCAATTCTTTAAAAAATATAATTAAGGATTTAAATGGTCAGTTAAGAAAAAAACAAGCTGTGATAGATCAGTTGCAAGAAAGAGTGGATAGGCAGTCAAACGAAAATCAGGCTTTTTATAATAAGGGAATCGAACCTGAATTTTACGATGGCGAATATTCAAATTTATTGTATTACCTACTTTCAAATGGACTAAAGCAAAAGCAGAAAGATTCGAGAGGTTATCATTTAATCAAATCTCTTCTTGATGCGAATCCTAAAAAAACAAATGCTGAATCTGTATTGGAGAGGATTCGAGAGATTTTTGCAAATAATAGTAGATTAACACCAACATTAAGGACTGAATTGTCAAATCTCGGATTTGATATAACAGAAGAAGGAAAACATTATAAGCTTGTTTTCCATGATCCAAGATATACATTTTCTATGGCGAAATCTCCAAGTGACCATCGAGGGGCGAAGAATTTTGCTTCTGATATTATGAAGAAAATTGACATTAAAAAATAGTTGCTTTATAATTAGTTATCCAAAATTATTTCCAGCAATACTCTAAAACTGTGGGTATTATTTTTAGAAACATTTACACATTCTGAATATACTAAGTTTCTACACAGGATGGCATTCCCGCCATCCTGTTTTTTGTAAATTAAAAAATATTCACAAACCCCAAGAAATGGGGCTTGTATTCTGAAAAAAGATGTGGTATAATAGTATGGAATATAAATTCGCACGGTGCGCCGTGTGTGACAGAGAGGATGGCAGATATGTTGTATATGGAAAACCATATCGGAAAGATCACCATTTCCGATGCCTATTTGCGTGAATTGACAGAGCAGACGGTAATGCAGTGCTTCGGCGTTGCAGGTCTTGCCGATGTCCGGCTGACTGATCGCCTGTTCGAGGGCAGAAACAGCGCAGTCGAGATCGAAACCAAGAACCAGAAGCTCGTGGTTTCCATCCATGTGAAAATCATGTATGGCGTGAATATCCCCGCAGTCGTGCAGAGCCTGATGCACAAGGTCGAATTTGTCATTGAGGATGCCGTGCGTATCCCCGTTTCCCTCGTCAGAGTGTATGTGGATGAGGTCGTAGAGCCGTAACCGGCAGAAGGAGTAAGACACAGATGAATGGTAAGCTTTTGAAGGCCGCGCTCTGTTCCGCAGCCGTGACTCTCGAAAAGAACAGAAAAGCTGTTGATGAACTGAATGTGTATCCCGTCCCCGATGGTGATACCGGTACAAATATGTCCATGACACTCTCCGCCGCAAGACGGGAGCTGATGGTCATGTCCGATGATGCCACTGTTTCCGAGGTCGCTGACCGCGCCGCTTCTGCAATGCTCCGCGGTGCACGCGGCAACTCCGGTGTCATTCTCTCCCTGCTGTTCCGCGGATTCTCCAAGGGACTCGCCGGCAAGGAAACCGCCGAGGCGGCGGATCTTGCCAATGCGCTGGAGATCGGCGTGCAGGCAGCGTACAAATCCGTCATGAAGCCCACCGAGGGCACGATCCTCACCGTGGCAAGACTTGGCGCACAGCAGGCACAGCTCACTGCCCGTGAGAATGCCGATGTGGTCGCTGTCTGGGAGGAAACCTGCCGTGCCGCTGCGGAAGCCCTCGAACAGACTCCCGAAATGCTCCCCATCCTCAAGAAAGCCGGCGTTGTCGATGCCGGCGGCAAGGGCTTGCTCGTTGTCTGGGAGGCGATGCTTGCTGTAATGCGCGGTGACGCGCCCGCAGAGGTCGAAGCCCCCGAAAAGCCCGAAGCTCCCGTTTCTGCCATCGGCAGAGTGGATCTGGAAGAGGAGATCAATTTCACCTACTGCACGGAATTCATCGTGGAGAAGCACAAGGACTGCCCCGATCCGTTCAAGCTCCGTGCCTATCTCGAAACCATCGGCGACTGCGTGGTCGTGGTCGATGATGACGAGATCATCAAGGTGCATGTGCATACTGATACCCCCGGTCTTGCACTCCAGAAGGCTCTGGAATTCGGTTATTTCATCAACGATCCCAAGCCCAAGATCGAAAACATGCGCATCCAGCACGCCGGCAGAGTCCGCGAGGCACAGAACGCCGCACAGGATGAGACATACGTCCGCGCAGAGCCGGAAAAGCCGTTCGGCTTTGTTGCCGTTGCCGCAGGCGAGGGCATCGAGAATATGTTCCGCGATCTGGGCGTGGACAATGTGGTGCGCGGCGGTCAGACCATGAACCCGTCCACGGATGACATTCTCCGTGCGATCCATGCAACTCCGGCGCAGAATGTGTTCGTTCTGCCCAATAATAAGAATATCATCATGGCAGCAGAGCAGGCTGTGGCACTGGCGGACAGAAATGTCTGCGTGCTCCAGACCAGAACCATTCCGCAGGGCATGACGGCGATGATGGCATTTGATGAAACACTCGATGCCGAGGGCAACCGCAACACGATGACAAAGGCATTTGAGAAGGTGTCCACCGGACAGATCACCTTTGCAGCGCGTGATTCCGAGCTGGACGGCACGCCCATCAAGAAGGGCGAGGTCATGGCTCTGGACAACGGCAAGCTGTCGTTCACGGATAAGGATCTCAACCATGCCGCATACCGCCTGACCAAGCGCATGGTGAACAATGAGACCGGATTCATTACGATCATGCACGGCGCGGATGTCAGCGAGGAAACCGCAGAGGAGCTGCTCAATCAGCTGCAGGCGAAGTTCGGCGACCGCATTGAAGTGATGCTGGTCAATGGCGGACAGCCGGTGTACTATTATATTATTTCTGTCGAGTAAGCGCAGAGCCTGCGCCGGCAGACGCGTTTGGCAGCGAACCTGTGAGGGGAAGTTTCTGTTTCGCGGGAAAGCTCCCCGACCGCATGTTCCTTTTGTGCGATGCACAAGCGGAACATCGCTCTTGAAAACATTCATACCCAATGGGCTGTTGTGCACTTCGCACAGCAGCCTCTATTATAGGTGATCACATGACCAGATTATTCCTGTCCATCAGTAAACTGAAGGGCGTGGGCAAGAAGCGGTTTGCGCTGTACCAGAAGCTCGGCATTGCCACGCCCTATGACCTGCTCTATTATTTTCCGCGTTCCTATCGGGACTACCGCAATCCCGTCCCCGTCTTTGAAGCCCCCCTCGATCAGAATGCCGTGGTGCGCGTGACCATCACCAACAAATACCGCCCGTCCTTCAGCCGCACCGGCACGCAGGTCTACCGGCTTGACGCCGCCGATGAGGAGGGCACGGGGCTGGAGATCGTGATCTTTAATAATGTCTACGCCTATCAGGCGTTGGAGATCGGGAAAACCTATACCATGTCCGGCAAGATCGGCGGTTCACTCCTGGAGCGGCAGATCCAGTCCCCGCAGGTGCACCGTGAGGAGGATCACCCCATCGAGGCAGTCTACCCCCAGATCACGGGGCTGACCAGTGCGATGGTGCGCACCAATATCCGCGAATGCCTCGATATTCTGGCGGAAACACCCTTTGAAACACTTCCGGACAATATCCTGAAAGAATTCTCCCTCATGCCCCTTGCCGATGCCCTGCGCACCGTCCACCTTCCGGAAACCATCGAGGAAACCGACCTTGCACGCCGCCGCCTTGCCTTTGAGGAGATGCTGCGCCTGCAGATCGGTCTGCGCCTGCTCAAAAAACGCGGCAGCCGTGCAAGTGAATACCCCATGAACCCCGATACCGACCTTGCGCCTTATTATAATAGTCTCCCGTTCGCCCTCACCGATGCCCAGAAACGCGCCGTGGAGGAGATCTGCGCCGACCTTTGCGGCGAAAGCCCCATGAACCGCCTGTTGCAGGGCGATGTCGGCAGCGGCAAAACGGCAGTCGCGGCGGCAGCGTGCTATTTCTGCGTGCAGAACGGCTGTCAGTGCGCACTCATGGCACCCACCGAAATCCTCGCAGGTCAGCATTTCCGGACACTGCGCGGCTTTCTCGAACCGCTTGGTGTGGAGGTCTGCCTGCTGACCGGCTCGCTTACCCCCAAGCAGAAGCGCGAATGCCACGCGCAGATCGCCGACGGCACGGCGCAGGTCATTGTGGGCACACATGCCATCATGCAGAAAGCCGTGACGTATCAGAAACTGGGGCTTGTCATCACCGACGAACAGCACCGCTTCGGCGTGGCACAAAGAACGGCACTTGCAGAAAAGGGCGGTGTTCCGCACAAACTTGTCATGTCCGCTACCCCCATTCCGCGCACCCTCGCGCTCATGGTCTACGGCGATCTGGATGTGTCCGTCCTCGACTCCCTCCCCAGCGGCAGAAAACCCGTGAAAACCTACGCCGTTACCGGAAAGCTCCGCGAACGCGCAATGGGCTTCCTGATCGGGGAGCTGAAACAGGGCAGGCAGGCGTATATCGTCTGTCCGGCGATCGAGGAGGGCGAAACGGATCTGCGTGCCGTGACCGTCTATGCCGAGGAAATGCGGACGGGACTGCTTCGGGAATGGCGCACCGGCATCCTGCACGGACAGATGACACCGCAGGAAAAGGATGAAACAATGGAGAAATTCCGCGCCCATGAGCTGGATGTGCTCATCTGCACGACCGTGGTCGAGGTCGGCGTGGATGTGCCCAATGCCACCATCATGATGATCGAAGACGCGGAACGGTTCGGGTTATCCCAGCTGCACCAGCTGCGCGGACGCGTCGGGCGCGGCAGCCATCAGAGCCACTGCATCCTCATTACGGAGCACGCGAACGAGGAAAACAAGGAGCGTCTGCGCCTGCTCAGCAGCACCACGGACGGCTTTCAGGTCGCAGAGGCAGATCTGCAGCTGCGCGGGCCGGGTGATTTCTTCGGCAGTATGCAGCACGGACTGCCGCCGCTGAAGCTTGCCAGTCTGACCGACGGTGCAATGCTCCGCGATGTACAGCGTGCGGCGGACAGGATCCTCGAAACCGATCCGCTTCTGAATCACGAGGCGCACCATGCACTGTACATGGATATTGTCAGATTATTTGCACAGAATGGAGAGAATGGGCTGAACTGAAAAACAGTTCAGCCCATTTTTCAGCTTCTACCTCTGCGACAGGGGTAAAATACCCCATTTCTCAACACGAATCACCAATTTTCAACGTTGAATAAAACGGTTTAGGATATCTTTTCAACAAACTCAAAAAAATTTGAAAAAAGGTGTTGACATTTGCGTAAAGGTGTGGTATACTATAATAGTCGCAGGGAGAACGAAACGAAAACTCCTGAAAGACACGGCCTCGGTGGGAGCTTAGCTCAGCTGGGAGAGCATCTGCCTTACAAGCAGAGGGTCACAGGT
>CALGTT010000141.1 GCA_937901485.1 uncultured Ruminococcus sp. | reverse complement strand
TGCCGATGGTTCCGCCGGGATGACGGTCACAGGCCAGCTTCAGCGCCGGCTCGATGCCCACGATGATCCGGTCGGGATAGGCCGCACGCAGATCCGTGATCGCGGCGGCGGTGGAAAGCAGACGGATCGGCATGCAGGTATAGGGCTCCGCACTGCGGAATTCGTAGTGTCCTGCCTCGGTCAGGGTCAGCTTGATGCAGTCAAGGCATTCTCCTGTGCGGCAGGGATTGATTTCACCGCTTTCGTCGAGCAGCTCCTCCATGCGGAAAAACTGATCGTTGATCAGGCTTTTCAGCGGCGCGATATACAGAACACCGACCGACTGCGGCGGGTTTTCCCAAAGCTGGGACAAGATCGGAAAGAACGCGGCTTCCGTTTTGCCCGATGCGGTCTGAGAGGGGAGGAGCAGATTGCAGTCCTCGCCGAAGATCTGCTTTGCCGCAGTTTCCGCATTCGCTCCCTCCGTGCCCTGACATGCCACGGACACGTTTTCCGGAATGCAGAACGGTGCATAAGCATTCGGCTTGTCCTCAAAGATCTCACGGTATTGCAGGTGCTTGCTGATATCGATGATGTTCTTGAACAGTACCTGTGTGCAGTTGCCCATGCCCTCCGGTGCCATATGGTAAACACGCTCGAAGATCTCGTTTTCACGCGCGGACTGGAACACCGGCAGACCGTTTGCTTTCTTATATGCGGCTACCTGTCTGCAAAGCTCCATGCGCTCACTGAAAATGTCAATGATTTCCTTGTCCAGACGATTGATGTGCTGGCGCAGTTCGTTCAGATCCATAACTTACTCCTTTATTTTCAAAAATACCCTGCTGTAACATGCCAAAGATGTCCTCCACACTCTATTATACATAATTTTTTGAAAAAAAGCAACACAAAAATTGTTTAGGGTATTGAAAAACCATTCCCTTATGTGTTATAATATAAAGTGTATGGAAATACAGGGGCATTTTTGCGCCCCGATGGAGGGAACAGTATTGAGAATACTCGGAATAGACCCCGGCTTTGCGATCGTGGGCTTTGGCATTGTCGATTATGCCGGCGCAAGGTTCGCACCCGTGGAATACGGTTCGATCCTGACGCAGGCGCATACCCCCTTTGAACGTCGGCTCTGTGACATCGACACGGATATGCGCGAGATTCTGCGCCGCTACCAGCCCGACTGCATGGCGATCGAGAAGCTCTACTTCCGGACGAACCGCACAACTGCCATTGATGTGGCACAGGCACGCGGTATCCTTGTGCTTGCCGCTGCCCAGAAGGGGATCCCGATCTTTGAATACACACCCATGCAGGTAAAGCAGGCAGTGGTCGGCTACGGAAAGGCAGAAAAGCATCAGGTGATGGATATGACCAGACGCATCCTGCGGCTGGAACAGATCCCGCGTCCCGATGATGCCGCCGATGCCCTTGCACTTGCCATCTGTCACGGACACTGCTGCCGCGGACAGCTGCAGCCGGTACAAAATACATTCAGATAACAAGGAGAAATTCCATGATCTATAGTTTATCAGGAACACTCATTCATAAGGAAGCTGCACTTGCCG
>CALGTT010000140.1 GCA_937901485.1 uncultured Ruminococcus sp. | reverse complement strand
CGGCACTTCCGACGCTCGATGATGCCTCGGCAAGGGAGGAGATCTTATCACTGCATGATTATATGATCGAAAAATACGGCTATACCATGCAGTATTTCCGTTTTCCATGCGGTGAATACTCCGAGGAAACGCTGCAAACGGCGCAGTCACTCGGCTACAAGACGCTGTTCTGGAGCTGTGCCTATGTGGACTGGCTGACGGACAAGCAGCCCGAACCGACTGCATCCCTGCAGAAGCTGACGGATGCGGCGCACGGCGGCGAGATCCTTCTGCTGCATTCGGTTTCCTCGACAAACGCCGAAATTCTGGGCGATCTGATTGACGAGCTGAGAGCAAAGGGCTATACCGTGTAAGAGATCCGGAGCTGCTGCATTTTCTGCGGCAGCTCTTTTTCTGTCTCTCCCCCTTGCAATCCTGACAGGAATGGTGTATAATAAAAAGGTACAAGCTTTGAGGAAGATTCGCCACGAAAATGGAAAGTAGAGGTGTTCCCATGTCCAAAATTGGATTTGACAACGAAAAATACCTGCATATGCAGTCCGAACATATCCGACAGCGCATCGCCCAGTTCGGCGGCAAGCTGTATCTGGAATTCGGCGGCAAGCTTTTTGATGATTACCACGCTTCCCGCGTGCTTCCCGGTTTTCAGCCCGACAGCAAGCTCAGAATGCTGCTCCAGCTCAAAGACCGTGTGGAGATCGTGATGGCGATCAATGCGGCGGATATTGTCAAGAACAAGCTCCGCAGCGACCTCGGCATTACCTATGATCTTGATGTGATCCGTCTGATCGACTGTTTCCGGAACATCGGTCTGTATGTCAGCAGTGTGGTCATGACGCGTTTTGACGGACAGACAGCGGCGGTTGCATTCCAGAAGCGTCTGGAGGCACTTGGCGTGCGCGTATACCGTCACTATTCGATTGAGGGCTACCCATCGGACATTCAGAAGATCGTCAGCGACGAGGGCTACGGCAAGAACGAATACATCCCCACCACGCGCGAGCTGGTGGTAGTGACCGCACCCGGTCCGGGCAGCGGCAAGATGGCAGTCTGCATGTCCCAGCTCTACCATGAGAACAAGCGCGGCTGCAAGGCGGGCTATGCAAAATTTGAGACATTCCCCATCTGGAACATTCCGCTGAAGCATCCGGTCAATCTTGCATATGAGGCAGCGACGGCTGACCTGAACGATGTGAACATGATCGATCCGTTCCATCTGGAGGCATACGGTGACACGACGGTCAATTACAACCGTGATGTGGAGATCTTCCCCGTGGTGACGGCGATGCTGGAAAATATTCTGGGCGAGTGCCCGTACAAATCCCCGACCGACATGGGCGTGAACATGGCAGGCAACTGTATTATTGACGATGAAGTAACGCGTGATGCATCCCGTCAGGAGATCCTGCGCCGGTATTATGCGGCAATGTGCGATCTGCGCAAGGGACTGATCGGGGAGGACATTACTCTGAAGCTCAAGCTTCTGATGAAAAAGGCGGGCATTACGGTAACTGACCGCACTGTGACTGCGCCGGCACTTCAGCGCGAGGCACTCACAGGGCTGCCGGCGGCGGCAATGGAGCTGCCGGACGGCACGATCGTGACGGGCAGGACATCGGAGCTGCTGGGCGCATCCTCCGCGCTTCTGCTCAATGCGCTCAAAAAACTTGCGGGGCTGGAGGACAATCTGCATGTGATGTCCCCGACGATCATTGAGCCGATCCAGCACCTGAAGGTGGATCATCTGGGCAACCGCAACCCCTGCCTGCACACGGACGAAACGCTGATCGCGCTGTCCATCTGTGCGGCAACGGATGAAAAGGCGGAGCTGTGTATGCAGCAGCTTGACAAGCTGCGCGGCTGCGAGGTGCATTCCTCGGTGATCCTCTCCCCCGTGGATGAAAAAGTATTCCGCCGCCTCGGTGTCAACCTCACCTGCGAACCCGTATACCGCTAGCGGCGCGGAGCCCGCGCTGGCAGACGCGTATGGGAGCGAAGGTTTGACGGAGGCTTACTGTTTCGCGAGAAGGGTTTCTGAACCGCATGACGCTTGCTTCGCAGAGCGTCATAGCTATTGTGGGGAATGAAAGGGCGCGGGCGCGGAGCCCGCGCTGGCGAGCGCGTTTGGGAGCGAACCTATATGGAAAGTTCCTGTTTCGCGAGCAAAGCTTCTGAACCGCATGATTCTTTTGCGCGTTGCGCAAGCAGAATCATAGCTATTGAAAATAAAGAAGGACGATGCACACTGAATGAAATGCATCGTCCTCTTTTTGTACTTATCAGAAGCTTTGTGCCGTTTGCCGCAGGCAAAGGCACATTGCGGTTCAAAAACCTTTCTCGCGAAACAGAAACTTCCCCTCAAAAGTTCGTTTCCAAACGCGTCCAACAGCGCGGTTGCCGCGCCGCGCTTAGTACATGCCGCCCATGCCGCCGGCGGGCATTGCGGGAGCTGCTTCGGGTTCCTTGATATCAGCCACGAGGCTCTCGGTGGTCAGAACCATTGCTGCAACGGATGCAGCATTCTGGAGTGCGCTTCTGGTTACCTTGGTCGGATCTACGATACCAGCCGCGATCATGTCCACATACTCCTCGTTGTATGCGTCAAAGCCATAGCCGATCTTGTCGGATGCCATGATCTTGTCAATGATGACACTGCCCTCCAGACCTGCGTTCAGTGCGATCTGACGCAGCGGTGCTTCCAGTGCACGGCAGATGATCTCTGCGCCGGTCTTTTCGTCGCCGTTCAGGGTTGCGATCAGTGCCTTGACTGCCGGAATTGCGTTGATCGGAGCTGTACCGCCGCCGGCTACAATGCCCTCCTCAACAGCTGCCTTGGTTGCTGCCAGTGCATCCTCAATGCGCAGCTTCTTTTCCTTCATCTCAATTTCGGTTGCCGCACCAACCTTGATGACAGCTACACCGCCGGACAGCTTTGCAAGACGCTCCTGCAGCTTCTCCTTGTCGAACTCAGAAGTAGAAGTCTCGATCTGTGCGCGGATCTGTGCCACTCTTGCCTTGATTGCCTCGGAATCGCCTGCACCATCAACAATGATGGTGTTCTCCTTCTGGATCACAACCTGACGTGCACGACCGAGCTGCATCATGGTGGTTTCCTTCAGATCCAGACCGAGTTCCTCTGTGATCACCTCACCGCCGGTCAGGATCGCGATGTCCTTGAGCATCTCCTTGCGTCTGTCGCCGAAGCCCGGTGCCTTGACTGCTGCGCACTTGAATGTGCCGCGCAGATTGTTCAGGATCAGGGTGGTCAGTGCCTCGCCCTCGATGTCCTCTGCAATGATGACCAGCTTCTTGCCGGACTGCACGATCTGCTCCAGCAGGGGCAGGATCTCCTGAATGCTTGCGATCTTCTTGTCTGTGATCAGGATGAAAGCATCATCATAAACCGCTTCCATCTTCTCGGTGTCCGTTACCATGTAGGGGGAAATGTAGCCTCTGTCAAACTGCATACCCTCAACGACTTCACTGTAGGTTTCTGCGGTCTTGCTCTCCTCAATGGTGATCACGCCGTCAGCTGTTACCTTTTCCATTGCCTCAGCGATCAGCTTGCCGACATTCTCGTCAGCAGAAGAAACGGTAGCAACTCTCTCAATGTCCGCAGAGCCTTCCACAGCCTTGGAGTTTGCCACAATGCTCTCTACAGCCGCATCCACAGCCTTTGCGATACCCTTCTTCAGGATCATCGGATTTGCACCTGCGGCAATGTTCTTCATGCCCTCGCGCACGATTGCCTGTGCCAGCAGTGTTGCAGTTGTTGTACCGTCACCGGCTGCATCATTGGTCTTGGTCGCAACCTCCTTGACAAGCTGTGCGCCCATGTTCTCGAATGCATCCTCCAGCTCAATGTCCTTTGCGATGGTCACGCCGTCATTGGTGATCAGCGGTGCGCCGAACTTCTTATCCAGAACCACGTTTCTGCCCTTCGGGCCCATGGTGATCTTTACAGTATCTGCCAGCTTGTCAATGCCTGCCTGCAGTGCCTTTCTTGCTTCTTCTCCGTATCTGATATCCTTTGCCATAATCAAATCTCACCTTTCTTGTGTATAGTCAACTATACAATGTATGCTTCTCTGTTATTCTGTTACCACTGCCAGAATGTCGCTCTGGGAGATCAGTGTGTATTCCTCGCCGTCGAGCTTTACCTCAGTGCCGCCGTACTTTCTCGTCAGCACCTTGTCGCCTGCCTTGACTACCATCGGGATGAGCTTGCCGTTGTTGTCATGCTTGCCCTCGCCCACTGCGATCACCTCTGCTACCTGCGGCTTCTCCTTTGCCGCACCTGCCAGAATGATACCACTCTTGGTCGTTTCCTCTGCCTCAGTCATCTTGATGAGTACCTGATCGAATAACGGTCTGATTGTCATTATCTATTCCTCCTTGACCTATTTGTTCCTATCGTGTCCCTTTATCAGGGTTTAGCACTCTTGCAAGCCGAGTGCTAACACTTACTATTTTATCAGCTTTACAGGAAAAATCAAGTGTATTTTGGAAGTTTTTTAATTTTTTGTAGCATTGCACAATTTTTGTGGAAAATCATACTGAATCTACAACAATTTGTTCCCGATGTCCGGAATGGGAGAGCGCAGGAATTTACGAAAAAGACATTGTTTATTCACATATTATTCATGGTTAAAGCGTGCAAATCATGTATAATTATTATGAGTCATTTTAATTATTTGTAAACACGTTATGCCGGAATATCGGAAACGGCATCCGGAACAGATGAATTATACAATTTTTATGGCGAGAGGAGAAAAAACAATTATGGCACTTGAGAAAGTACTGGTAGTGGATGATGACCAGAACATCTGCGACCTTCTGAGAATGTATCTGGAAAAGGAGGGCTACAGCGTCATTATTTCCAACGACGGCAAGGAAGCTGTGGTGAAATTCAACGCGCTCAATCCCGATATCGTGCTTCTTGACATCATGCTGCCTTCAATGGACGGCAGACAGGTATGCCGCGAGATCCGCAAGAATTCCAACGTTCCGATCATCATGATCTCTGCAAAGAACGAGACATTCGACAAGGTGCTGGGACTTGAGCTGGGTGCGGACGACTACATTTCCAAGCCCTTTGACACCAAGGAGGTCATCGCACGCATCAAGGCGATCGCACGGCGCATGGGCTCGAATGCCTCTGAGCCGGAGACAAAGGAAGTACGCTACGACAAGCTCGTTGTCAACATGACACGCTATGAGCTGCGCGTCAATGACAAGGTGCTCGATACACCGCCGAAGGAGCTGGAGCTGCTGTTCTACCTTGCCTCCAACCCGAACCATGTCTACACCCGCGACCAGCTTCTGGACGAAGTATGGGGCTTTGAGTACTACGGCGATTCCAGAACCATTGATGTGCACATCAAGCGTCTGCGTGAGAAGCTGCAGGATGTCTCCCCCCACTGGGCACTCAAGACCGTCTGGGGCGTTGGCTACAAGTTCGAAGCGGACGAGGAATAAGGTATTTATTCCGCTATGAATCAGAATCAGAACAATAAGAAAAAGGGCATCAGCAAGCTTTCCAAGGGATATCTCCGCCTGTCGCAGGTGCTCCTGTTCTGCGGCATTCTGCTGACGGGTATCTTCATGGTATGCAGTGCGGTCACGACCTACACGGGTTCTGCTAAGAAGACG
>CALGTT010000139.1 GCA_937901485.1 uncultured Ruminococcus sp. | reverse complement strand
TATCCGTAACCGTGCAGAGGAAATCATCCTCCGAGAAATGATCTACGAGGAGGATGCAGTATGAGAATCCTTGAAGAATTTTGGCGCGGCAACATCGAAGCAATAGAGTATGATATGTTTTCACAGGCATAAACAAGAAAACACCATTGAAATCCTCAGAGCCGGATTTCAATGGTGCTTTTAATTCAGATGAGGATTGACGGCAATTCCTGCCGGATTGTCCGAAGCAGTACATAGCCCACGCCTGCAGCGCCGTAAAACAGCGTGGGCGTAAATGCCGGCTTGTACGCAGGCGGCAGGTAGGCGTAATCCCCATCCCTGCGCTTGGCCATACGTGAAAGCAGCATCCGCGCGGACTGCGTAAGATCTTTCCGCTTCAGCGCTGCACCGGCCTCCAGCAGAAAATCCACCGCAGAGCTATTGCCGCAACAGAGGTGGTCCCGGAACATGAGTGGGGTGGTCAGGCAAGCATCGAGCGCACGGTTCAGATCTTCCTGCCAATGGGGAAGGACATCTCTGTAGTCCATGCAGGCAAGCAGTGCAAGGCCGATACCGGGCGCGCCGGAACAGCAGCCGTGCATAGTACCGGGGGTGCCCGGTTTGCGCAGATCCGGCCAGTTGGTGAGTCTATCGGAATAAATATCGTGTTCCCATGCAAAGGCATCCTTGGCGGCATCCAGCAAACGCGTATCGTCGAGGAACCTGTACGCCTTCAGCAGTGCAAGACCGATGCCTGCCATGCCGTGCCCCAGACCGCTGATTGCCCGGCCATTTTCCAAGCAGTCCCAAAGGAGACTTCCGTCCTTTGTCTGCAGGGTTCTTTTAGCGAGCAGACAATCAGCACAGCGGCGCAGTAGCTGCAGATCCTTGCATTTGCCGTCACTGCACAGTTCAATAATCAGGCCGGATATGCCTGCAAAAACATCAGCGCGAGCGGTTTCAAAGTCAAGCTGCCAAAGGAGAGAAAGCATACGTGTCATCAGATCCCGGCAGCCGCCCATACAGACCTCCATAATGCGCAGTGCGCGCATAACACCGGCTGCGCCGCTCAAACCCGGCGGAATCAACTTCAGATGAGCCGGATTCGCTTCTTCAAGGTTTTGAATATAGACGGCGATATTTTCAAGGCATATTTCGGCATAGCGGGCGGAACGATTATCCTGCATAACGGCGTGGTGCGCAGCGAAATATGCGCCCAGACCCGCAATGCCCAGCATCAGATCCACTTTCATCGGCGCAAGGTGACTCTCATGGTTTTCCAACCAATGCACGCTGCCATCTGGAGCACATATGGCGCTGGAGCAAATTCGGTCAAGAATATGTTCAGCTTCCGTCTTCAGGTCACTGTCCGTAAGCATCGGAACTGCCTTCGGATTCCACAGCGGAAGTCTTTTCCCTTCCACCAGGGGAATCACAGCGTTTTGAAACGCTTCGCGCAGCAGCTGCATTTCAAAGCGCAGTTCCGCTTCGCTCATGCGGGAAATCCGTTGCTGCGCATGATCCACTGCGCTCTGCTTAAAATACCCCGGAAGTGCAACGCTGTTATCCGCCAACAGATCGCAGCTGTCTGCTTCGGCATAAAAATAGGGAATGTCACCCCTACGCAGTGCCCGCGCCTCTGCATCTGTCAGAGGAAACATGAATGCCGCATCCATCTTTTCAAAGTAAGAGCACAGCTTGGAAAGAATCTTTTCCTGTTTATCTGCACTGCCCAGTGCGGCGAAACTGTACAGCTGCTTTTGCAGCGTGGCATAGTAATTCGTGTTGCGGATCAGTCTGCGCACGTGCAGGGTTGCGGCTTTGCCCAATGCCGCAGTAAGTTCATCTCGAATAGACATACAGCGGCGGTAAACCGCCTCAAATCCCCTAAAGAAAGCATCCATGTGTTCCTGTACGGTCTGAACCTGTCCGTTCAGCACAGGAAGGCCGCGCCAGACATCGGACCGATTCATCAGAGGGCTGAAATTCTTTCCGTTTGCATCCTTGGGCAGCAAAGACGAGGCAAACAGCGAGTGATTCAGCGCATCTATAAAGCCTGCCCCTTTTTGCGGCAATTCCTTTTCGCCGAACACCTTCGGAACGGGAGTAAAAAGAGTTTCCAAATCAATCAATACCGGCTTGTCGCCGCGCATCAGAAAATTTTCAATGTGCAGATCAGAACTGCCCAGCGCCTGAAAGAGCGCGGCAAGACCGCCGAAGTTACGGAAATAGCGCTCAACGGTATCTTTTTCGCAGGCGCTTTCCGGCTGGATGAATTCACAAAAACCGAAGCCGTTTCCGGCAATGCAGCGGGGTGCCGCCGTAATATCAGAAAACCAACGCTCAACCAGTTCCTGATAGAATGCATCCGTTCCGCAGTCGCGGGGCTTATAGAGGAATTTTCCCTGTTCACAGCCCACGATTACGGTGCATTTCCCGTCGAAATGCAGGTCTGCACCGTCGCAGGAAAAGTCGGTGAGGGCGCCCATATCCACACCGCCGAAAAAGGTTTCGGAGATGGCGCGGCGGTTTTCGGATATACGCACAAACATTTCCTGCATCATATCTGCAAACTGGCGCACGCAGCGATCCAGCAGCGAAAGCAGCAGGGGCATACTGACGCGCAGGAGCGCATAATCGTTCTCCCGCAGTTCATTCAGCAGATTCCCGGAAGCCTCTTCTCTGTCAGCTTGGGGAACCAATTCCATGTTCAGCGCAGCAATTGGATTGACTGCGCTCAGTTTTTTTTGCAGAAGACTGTCCAGTGCAGCGCCAGCCACAGCTTCCAGCCGGTTCAACAGCAAGAAACCGATACGCTGCCGACCGCAATCATCGATTGCCAGCGGCAGTTCCTGCGCCCAGAGCATATCCTCTGTGCGCTGTACCCAGTCAATTAAAATCAGCCTGTGCCGCACGGCAGGGGCACAGGCTGTATTTACAGTGGCCATATGAT
>CALGTT010000138.1 GCA_937901485.1 uncultured Ruminococcus sp. | reverse complement strand
CCCTCTTTATGAATTCCCGTATTTGTTGTACATGCTGATATTTTCGCTGGTCGTCAGAACAAACGCACAAAGACCGCTGAGTACAAGCGCAGCTGCATACAGCAGCCCATTGAGCAGTCCATGTCCGGCTTCTTTCTGAATCAGCAAGGGAATGCCCGGGAACAGGCATAACACGAATGTCAATCCGTTGAGGAATTTGGCAGCCCCACGGATCGCGTTGATGGGAGCGCAGAGCATCAGCGAAAGGATCGCAGTTGCCGCACCGAGATAAGCACCATATTCCTTGACAATGGCAAGCCATCCCAGCTCCTCCTCCATCTTATAGCCGGCACCAAATGCGCCGGAAACAAAAAGTGCAAACGCAAGACCTGCAAGTGCACCCAGTACAGTCAGCAGAATCAGCTGTTTAAAGCCCTTTTTCGCAGCGTCACGCTCGCGCTGTTCACGCAGCTCGTTCATGATGCGGCGGCTTTCCTTTTTCTGCTCCTCCGTCATTTCCATCTGCGGAGGGGTGTATCTCTGCGGCTTCTTGGATTCCTCCTTGGCACGCTCCAGATCCTCGTCCTTGAACTTCGGCACATACGCCTGCGGCTTCGGTGCTTCCTCCAGAACGGGGGCGGCTTCTGCTGTCTCCTCGCCGGATGCTGCCGGTGCAGCCTGCTCCAGCTTCGGACGAAGCTCGCGCGGAACGGCAGGAACGGGAATGCCCATCTGCTTTGCACGCATTTCAGTGACCTGCATCTGCTTTTCCGCATCAAGCTTGGCAAAGGCAGCCTTCAGGTCATCGGTAAACTGCAATTTCTGGTAGAATTCCTCCACCGGATCATAGGCAGCGGAAGCATCGCCCAGAATATCCGCCTGCAAGTCCGCCGCGGACGGCAGTTCCTGCGGACGTTCCGCGGGCTTTGCCGTGTAGCTCATGGGATCTTCCAGCAGCACAGGCTCATCCACCTGCGGTGCGCCCTTCTTCTCTCCCTGCCATGTCGGCGCGGGATCATCCAGAAGTACAGGCTCATCCACCACGGGTGCGCCCTTCTTTTCGTAATTCGGTGCAGACCATGCAGCCGGCGGCGGTGCTAAAATATCATCCAGCTCCGGTGCTTCGATCTGCGGTGCACCCTTCTTCTCCGGTGCAGTATAGGTCGGCGTTTCAAAATCGCCCAGACCATCAAATTTATCCGGCATAGTATTCACCTCTTTATGTCATCAATCGCAGAATTCTCCGGACTGGCAGGGAGCTCTGCCCCCTGAACCCCCGCCAAAGGGATGTGATCCCTTTGGAATCCCGAGCCATTTTCATATTGCCCCAGATGGAGCAATATGAAAATGCTGAAGTTCCAGAGAAACCACGCCTTGACAAGAAGCAGGAACAAAGCCCTGTCAGTCAGAAAATTCAGTCATTTATCACAAAACAGGAGATCCTGTTCCGATTATAGGCGGCAAACTGCCGCGGATATTTGCCTCCCAATGCAGCTTCGCTGAAAAGGTCAGCGTTTATTACTTTTGGAAGCGATATTTCTCTTGCGCAAAGCGCAAAGAAATATGCGGTTCAGAAACCTTGCTCGCGAAACAGTAAGTTTCCCTCACAAATTCGCTCTCAAACGCGATCAACAGCGCGGTTGCCGCGCCTGCTTTTTCGTCAAACAGTATTCTTCTTTTCTTTCAGTAGCGATGACGCTCTGCGAAGCAAGCGTCATGCGGTTCAGAAACCTTGCTCGCGAAACAGTCACTTTCCGTGCAAGTTCGCTCTCAAACGCGTCTGCCAGCGGTGGCTCACCGCTCGATCATCTGGTCACGGTCGGGGCCTACGCCAACCATGGCAACCTTGCATTCGCAAAGCTCTTCCAGACGCAGGATGTAGTCCTGACAAGCCTTGGGCAGCTCCTCAAATGTGCGGCAGCCTGTGATATCCTCATCAAAGCCCTGAATTTCCTC
>CALGTT010000137.1 GCA_937901485.1 uncultured Ruminococcus sp. | reverse complement strand
CAGCATCTCCCCGCCCCGCGGGGAGTCACCCGAGTCCCGCTTTATAATGTAAAACTGTGCCCCCTCAGTGCAAGAGGGGGCATTTTTGTTATGCAGTTGTGGTTTCCGGACTGCAAGCTCTGAGCCTGCGCGGAAGGGACACGAGCGCGTACACCGTTGCAGAGATCAGTAGGACATCCGCCGCGATCCATGCGACCGGACCTGCGAGGCATACGCCGAGGTATCCCAGCATGTCCACAAGCGCGAACGCCACGAAGCTGCGTGCGATCAGTTCCAGAATGCCTGCGCTCATGGGCAGGAAGCTGTAGCCCATGCCCTGCAGGGAATTGCGCAGGATGAACAGCACCGCAAGCACCGGATAGAACAGTCCTGTCACACGCAGATAGTAGGATGCATGATCGAGAATGGCTGCAAAATCTGCCTCCTGCGTGGAAACGAAACCGTACACGAGAAATCTTCCGAGGAAGAATGAGAATGCAAGCGCGGCAAGGGAATAGAGCAGACCGACCTTGACGCTGCATTTCAGACCGTTACGGATACGGTCAAGCTTGCCCGCACCGAGATTCTGTCCGCAGTAGGTCGCCATGGTAATGCCGAGCGATTCCATCGGGCCGAGGACAATGGTCTGGATCTTGGTTGCCGCGGTCACGCTGGCAATGACAGCAGGGCCGAAATTGTTCACCGCCGCCTGAATGATGATCGAGCCGATCGCCGTGATGGAGAACTGGCAAGCCATCGGCAGACTCACTGCGCAGAGCTTTGCACAGTAGTCGGGACGGAACGCGAATTCATCCGGTTCAAAGGTCAGAATGTCGAAATTCCGGTGCATGTAGTACAGGCACAGAAGTGCGGAAATGCCCTGTGCAATGACAGTCGCAAGCCCCGCGCCCATGACACCCATGTCAAACGCCATGATCATCAGGAAGTCGAGGGCAATGTTGAGCACGGACGAGATCGCAAGGAAGATCAGCGGTGTTTTGCTGTCACCCATCGCGCGGAGAAAGCCGGCAAGTAGATTGTAGAGAATGGTCGCGGACAGTCCGCAGAAGATGACGAACAGGTAGCTGTAGGACTGTTCGAGAATGCTGTCCGGTGTCTGCATCAGCTGCAGCAGGGGACGGCAGAATTTCGTTGTGAGGAGCGTCAGCACCACTGCCGCTGCCGCGCTGATATAGACCGCGTTCATGATGTAGCGGCGCATTGCCTTGTGGTCGCCTGCACCGTACATCTGCGCCACGGGGATGGAAAGTCCGGTGCAAAGTCCCGTTGCAAAGCCGATGACAAGGAAGCACACCGAGCCGGTCGCGCCAAGAGCCGCAAGCGCATTGGAATTGATGCAGCGTCCGACAATGATGGTGTCCGCCATATTGTAGAACTGCTGTAGAATGTTGCCGAAGACCATCGGAATGCAGAAGCCCAGAATCAGGGAAAGCGGCTTTCCGGAGGTCATGTCTTTGGTCATAGTCATGGTGACTCCTTTCCGTAACGTCGTGTTACCGTTGTTTTCTTTTCATTTTGCATGTTACAGTATAGCACAACCGCCATGGATTTGCAAGACGGAAAACTGACGGTTTCCTCTGCACTTTTATTTCCGGTTTTGGTGAAAATTGAAACTGCCGAAAAAACCATCCCAGTTCCGGATAGATTTTTACCATGATTTTTTTGCAGTAAAATGGTACTGCAAAAGAGGGGGAAAATTTTCATTCCCAGCACTTGCATAAAGATGAAAATTATGGTATACTAAAGGTAGCGTATCGGACGCTTGAAACCAGAGAAAAGAGGTTTTGCAAATGAAGGATGGATTTCTGAAGATCGCCTGTGCCACGCCGGATGTGCGTGTGGGCGATTGTGATTATAACACGGACAGAATTCTGGAGCTGATCGAGGAAGCGTATAACAAGCGTGTGAAGATCGTGTGCTTTCCGGAGCTTTCCATTACAGGGTATACCTGCGGCGATCTGTTTTTGCAGGAAACATTGCAGAAATCGGCGGAAGAAAGCCTGATCCGCATTGTGGAGAAAACCAGTGATCTGGAGATCATCTCCATTGTCGGTCTGCCCGTCAGCGTGAAAAGCCGGCTGTATAACTGTGCGGCGGTGATTTATCAGGGACAGCTCCTCGGCATCGTGCCGAAAAGCAATATTCCCTGCTATGGAAATTCTTCGGAAAACCGCTGGTTCGCAGAGGCAGAGGCTGAGGATTGCGTCGTTTATATCGGAGAAGAACCTGTACTGTTCGGAATCAACCAGACATTCTGCTGCAATCAGCTTTCCGGATTTGATTTCGGCGTGGAGATCTGTGAGGATCTGTATGCGCCGGATGCACCGTCTGCGGCACTTGCGGCAAATGGTGCGGCATTGATCTTCAACCTCTCCGCAAGCCCTGCGGCTGTCGGAAAGGCGGCATATCGCCGCAATCAGGTGCAGTCTAAATCCGGTACGCTTACCTGTGCCTATGCCCTTGCCAATGCCGGTATCGGTGAATCGACCACCGACCTTGTATTTGACGGTCGGAATCTGATTGCCGAAAACGGCAGGATCCTTGCAGAAGCAGAGCCGTTTGCACAGGGACTTACCATCACGGAGATTGATACGGCAAGACTCGGATCGGAACGACTCCAGACAAGACGCATTCCCCGAATTGATGACTATATGAAGAACAGCTTTGATATGGCAGTCGAGGAAACCACCCTCACCCGTCCCATTCCCAAAAATCCCTTCATCCCCGAAGATCCTGCCGCCCGTTCCGCAAGGTGCAAAGACATCCTGCAAATGCAGGCAGTGGGACTGATGAGCCGCATGAAGGCGATCGGCTGCAAAAATGCCGTGCTGGGACTTTCCGGCGGACTCG
>CALGTT010000136.1 GCA_937901485.1 uncultured Ruminococcus sp. | reverse complement strand
GCGCGTTCAATCCGGTCGTTCCGCTTCTGAATGTGTTCATGAACAACCGCGACCACCGGAAAATTACCGTGATCGACGGAAAAATCGGCTTTACGGGTGGATATAATCTGGCGGATGAATATTTCAACATGACGCATCCTTACGGCACATGGAAGGACAGCGGCATCCGGCTCACGGGCGCGGCTGTACGCAGTCTGACGCTGATGTTTCTGGAGATGTGGAATGGGGACAAGCAGACGGACAAGGAAATTGCCGTTTACCTGCCTGAATGCACGACAAGCGGAACGGGCTTTGTGCAGCCCTATGCGGATACGCCGCTTGACCATGAGTATGTGGGAGAAAATGTCTATCTCAATCTCATCAATGCCGCCAAGCACCGCATTTATGTGACCACGCCCTATCTCATCATCAGTGATGAGATGTCCCGCGCACTCGGACTTGCCGCCAAGCGCGGTGTGGATGTGCGCATCGTCACACCGGGCATTCCGGACAAAAAGGTGATCTATCATGTCACGCGCTCCTATTATGCACAGCTTGCCAAGCAGGGTGTGCGCATCTATGAATATACACCGGGCTTTCTCCATGCCAAGCAGATGCTCTGCGACAGTGACGCGGCAGTGATCGGCACGATCAACATGGACTACCGCAGCCTGTACCATCACTTTGAAAACGGCGTGCTTTTGTGGAATTGTCCGGCGATCGCAGACATGGCGGAGGATTTTGAAACCATCTTCCGCGAAAGCGCGGAGGTGACGGCGCAGTATTGCAGCCGCACGCGTGCCATGCGCATCGGACAGGCACTGCTGAGACTGCTTGCACCGTTGCTGTGATGAAAAAACTCCCGAAAGGATACCTTTCGGGAGTTCGTTTTATTCTGCCATCTCTGTAAACTGCAAGACCTCATCCCGGAACAGCGGCGTGCTGAAATAACGCTCCGCCGTATCCGGCAGGACTGTCACGACCGTCTTGCCCCTGCCCAGCTTCTTTGCCAGTGCAATGGCAGCTGCCACGTTCGTACCAGCGGAAATGCCGCACATCAGACCTTCCTTGCGTGCCAGTGCACGGGAGGTGTGGATCGCTTCTTTATCTGTGACGATGTAAATGTCACTGTAGATCTCCGTGTTCAGGTTTGCCGGGATCAGACCGTCGCCGATGCCCATCTGCAAATGTGTGCCGATGTTGCCGCCGGACAGGATCGCCGCATTTTCCGGCTCGACCGCCCAGATCTCAATGTCGGGGTTTGCCTCGCGCAGTACCTCACCGATGCCCGTGATCGTGCCGCCCGTGCCGATGCCCGCACAGAAGCCGTGGATCGGACCATCCACCTGCTCGAGGATCTCCCTGCCCGTGTGCAGGCGGTGCACCTCAGGGTTGGCAGGATTCTCAAACTGCTGGGGAATGAAGATGTTCGGATCTTTTTCGCGCATCCGCAGTGCTGTCTGCAAGCACTCCTCGATGCACTTGCCGATGTCACCGTCATCATGCACGAGGATCACCTTTGCACCGTAGTGACAGACAAGCTTGCGGCGTTCCTCACTCACGGAATCGGGCATGATGATGATGGTCTTGTAGCCCTTGACCGCGCCGATGAGCGCAAGCCCGATGCCCTGATTGCCGCTGGTCGGCTCAACAATGATGGTATCCTCATGAATCAGCCTCTGCTTTTCAGCATCACAGATCATGTTGAATGCCGTTCTCGTCTTGATCGAACCGCCGACATTTAGTCCCTCAAATTTCACGAGCACCTGTGCCGCATCCTCCGGCACCATGTTGCGCAGACGGATCATGGGCGTGTTGCCCATCGCTTCAAGTATATTATCATAGAACATAAGAAAACCTCTTTTCTGAAATTTCGCACCATGTTCTATTATAATACAAATACCGGAAATTTGCAAGAGGATATGGGAAATTTTTCATGCAAATCTAATTTTCTTCCCCGTCAGGGAAGTGAAGTTCAGCAAACCCATTGACAATTTCCGTCTGATTTGCTATAATAAAGTAGAGAATCCGCATGACGGACACGAAAGGAGGTTGCCTGTGAACTGTAATCACAGGAACGCATATGGAAAACAGAAAAATTGAAGTTACAGCAAAGTCCAATAAGAGCGTCAAGCTTGGTCTGATCCCCGGACACTTCGCAACCAACCACTCCCATGTCAACTACTTCGTAGATATGACCACCATCAAGACACAGTACCGTGCAGCAAGAGAAACCGCAAGGGAGCTGGCGAAGGCATACGCACACAGCAAGCAGATCGACACGATCATCTGCCTTGAGGGTACGGAAATGATCGGTGCATTCCTCGCAAGAGATCTCTGCGAGCATGGCAGCGGCATGAACGGCGGCAGAGACATTGCTGTCATCACCCCCGAAACCAACATGAACAACCAGATGATCTTCCGCGATAACATCCAGAAGAAGGTTTATAATAAGGAGATCCTGCTCCTGATGGCATCCGTATCCACCGGCAAGACCATCAACCGTTCCATCGACTGTCTCCAGTACTACAGCGGCAATCTCGTGGGCATTTCCGCGATCTTCAGCGCGATCGACACTTATGGTGATATCACCGTAAATGCAGCCTTTACATCCAAGGATCTGCCGGAATACATCACCGCAGCACCGACCGAATGCGCACTCTGCAAGAGCGGCAAGAAGGTGGATGCGATCGTAAACAGCTTTGGTTATTCCAAGATCTGATTTCGCCAATGAAGCTTCAGATACCTAAAATTGAATTCAACTCACCGGTCGTAATCTGGTACACTCTGCTGTCCTTTGTGGTGCTGATGTTCGGTGTTGCCACGGAGCACCAGACCACGGATGCATTTTTCACCTGCTTTCACAGCTCTACATCCGATCCGCTGATGTATGTGCGCATGGTGACTTATGTATTCGGGCATTCGAGTATGCAGCATTACACCGGCAACTTCTTTCTTATCATTTTAATTGGTCCGATGCTGGAAGAAAAGTACGGCAGCAAGACGCTGTTCATGATGATGCTGTTCACGGCGGTCGCCGGCGGCATTGTCAATGTGCTGATCGGCACGCACGGACTGCGCGGTGCAAGCGGCATTGCGTTTTTGTTCATCATCCTCTGTTCCTGTACCAAGGTCGAAGCCGGCAAGCTGCCGCTGAGTATGGTGCTTGTGGTGGTGATATACATCGGCAAGGAGCTGTTCTCCGGTATGACGAGTGTGGATAATGTTTCCCAGCTCACCCACATCATCGGCGGTATCTGCGGAATTGTGTTCGGTCTGTATTACAATAAGAAGCAGGTCGAGAAGAAAAAGAAAGAAGAAGAGGAAAAGAAAAAAGCCGAAGAAAAGAAGTAATTTTCTCCATTTTATATCCCGTCAGAAATGGCGGGATATTTTTTGTAATTCTCTGTAACGAAACTGTATCCTCAGTTGTCAAATAATCAGAACGACAAAACAGGAGGTAACCCGATGAATCAGGAATTTGAAGAAATCTACCGCCTGTATGCGGAGGACGTGTACCGCTTTCTGCTCAAGCTCTGCCACGATGAAACCATTGCCATGGATATTTTGCAGGACACCATGCTCAAAGCCATCACGTCCATCGACAAATTCAAGGGTAACTGCTCGATGAAAACCTATCTTTGCACCATTGCACGAAATGAATTTCTCAATCACCAGAAACGCTCGGACAACCGCAATCTGCCGCTGGACGAGGCTGTCCATGCAGCACGGGAGGAATCGCCAGAGCATTCCATTCTTGACAGAATGCAGGCGATGGAAATTCACAGGATTCTCCATCAGCTGGATGAGCCGTACAAGGAAATATTCACACTTCGTGTCTTTGCGGAACTGAAATTCAGCGAGATCGGCTCGCTGTTCGGAAAAACGGAAAACTGGGCAAGGGTAACATTTTTCAGAGCAAAAGCAAAAATAATTCAACTGATGCAGGAGGAACAGCTATGAAGCAGAATACAAACAATTGCGAAATGGTACAGGATCTCATTCCGCTGTACAGCGAGGGGCTTTGCAGCGGTGTGAGCAGAAAGATCGTGGAGGAGCACACAGCATCCTGCGAAACCTGCCGGCAGCTTCTTACAGAGATTCCGGCGGATGCTGTACCGGATACCCCCATGCCGGACGAAAGCAAGCCATTCCGGAAAGTCCATAAGAAGATGAAGAAAAGCCGCCTGCGGAATGCGATCCTGTCCGTGGCATTGGCGGCGGTGGTGATTCCGGTGGGGTATCTGACGGTGGGGCAGATCGTAAAAACGCCTGAGATCCAGAGCTTTGAAACGGTCTGGCAGTCGATCGAGGTGCGCCAGCAGGTCAAAAAGCTCTTTTCCGGCGATATCGAGGGATATATGGAACGGGCATCATGGAGCAACTATCTCGATATCAATTCTTGCTATATCCAGACGGACGAGATCATGGAGATCCGCCGGCAGGACACGGAAAACCTGAAAAAAGCCTTTGATGCTGCCTATGGCGGTACATCAATTCAAAATATCGACATTCTTTCCGAGCATACCGGAATCTTTCTGGACGAATCTGCTGCCGTCACGACTAACGTGATGATTGCGTTGGATGACGGCAGTCTGATCGAAATGGAGTTTTCCAAAGCGGATGATGGTTTATATACGGGATATGTAATCAATGCGTTCGGCGGCGAAGCGGCACAGCAATTTGAAAAGGCGATGAATTATATTGACCTGCATCAGCTTGCACCGTTCGGATGGTTTGAAACACTGCTGACCTCGGAGCATCCTCTCAGGGACGGCACACTGTCGGACAATATGACGGGTGTGACAGAGCGTTTTCAGCCACAGTACCATCAACAGGTCGAGAAAGGTCTGACCGCATTTTATGAAAAAGGCTATCGTATCGAACACTGTGTTCTGGATCTGCGTTACGATCAGGAAAAGAACATGCTTTATCATGATGCGCTGATTACTGCGGCGGATGCATCGGGGCAGGCTGTTCTGCACACGCGGCTTTATACCGCCTGTGAAGGACTGATCCCGCCAGAGGAGGATATGATAACTATCTACCAGGACGGCTGCACCGATGCCCTTGCAGAGGATCTCACAAAGCTCCTTGGATAAAAAATGCCCTCCCCGATTCGATCAGGGAGGGCAGAATTTTACTTATTCTGAGAAGATTTCCATTCGAGGTATTCTTCATAAGAGCCTGCACGGTCAATACAGCCGTCAGGGGTGATCTCAATAATTCTGTTCGCCACGGTTTCCAGCATCTCATGGTCGTGGGAGGAGAACAGCACAACGCCCTTGAACGAGGTCAGACCGTTGTTGACTGCCGTGATGCTTTCCAGATCGAGGTGGTTGGTCGGTCTGTCCAGAAGCAGGACATTCGAGCCGAACAGCATCATACGGGAGAACATGCAGCGCACCTTTTCGCCGCCGGAGAGTACCTGTACGGACTTGTACACATCATCACCGGAGAACAGCATTCTGCCGAGGAAGCCGCGCAGATAGGTTTCGGTTTCGTCCTTGACGGAATACTGGCGCATCCATTCGATCAGATTCAGAGGACAGTCATCGAAGAAACGGGAATGGTCAACAGGGAAGTAGGACACGGAGGTCGAAACGCCCCACTTGAATGCGCCCTCATCCGGCTGTTCTTCTTCCATCAGGATCTTCATGAGCATGGTGATCGCCTGTTCGCTTTCGCCCACAAATGCCACCTTGTCCGTTCTGCCGATGGTAAAGGATACATCATTGAGAAGCTTCACGCCATCCACGGTCTTGGAAATACCGCTGACCTGCAATACGTCCTTGCCGATCTCACGGTCAGCCTCAAAGCCGATGAACGGATAACGGCGGCTGGATGCCGGCATTTCCTCGACCGTCAGCTTCTCGATCAGCTTGCGTCTTGCGGTCGCCTGACCGGATTTGGATTTGTTCGCAGAGAATCGCTCGATAAAGGATTTCAGCTCCTTGATCTTTTCCTCCGCCTTCTTGTTCTGCTGCTTGATGAGTCTCTGCATCAGCTGGCTGGATTCGTACCAGAACGCATAGTTGCCGACATACATCTTGATTTTTGTATAGTCAATGTCCACGATATGCGTGCAGACATTGTTCAGGAAGTGACGGTCATGGGATACCACGATCACCGTACCGAAGTATTCCGCAAGGAATTCCTCCAGCCAGCGGATCGCATCAATGTCCAGATGGTTGGTCGGCTCGTCAAGCAGGATGATGTCAGGATTGCCGAACAACGCCTGTGCAAGCAGGATCTTTACCTTTTCATTACCGGAAAGGCTGTCCATCTGCATGTACAGCAGTTCCTCCGGCAGACCAAGTCCCTGCATGAGCTTGGAAGCATCGGATTCTGCCTCCCAGCCGTTCAGCTCTGCAAATTCGCCCTCCAGCTCGGAGGCAAGCACGCCGTCCTCCTCGGTGAAATCTTCCTTTGCATAGAGTGCATCCTTCTGCTGCATGATCTCATAGAGTCTGGCATTGCCCATCAGGATGGTGTCAAGGACGGTGTACTGGTCAAATGCAAAGTGGTCCTGCTTGAGGATACTCATGCGCATTCCCTTGTCAATGGTGACTTCGCCCGTGGTGGGTTCTAAGTCGCCGCAGAGAATCTTGAGAAATGTGGATTTTCCCGCACCGTTTGCACCGATCACGCCGTAGCAGTTGCCGCCGGTGAACTTCAGGTCAACGTTTTTGAATAATGTGTCACTGCCGAAGGACAGGCTCACATTGGAAACTGTAATCATAAATCGAACTCCTTTTCCGCTCATAATGAAACTCTCCGCCGTTTGGCAGAGAGCAATCTATCCTTATATAGTATACCATAAAACCCGACCAAAAAACAATTTATGGAATTGTAGAAAAAAGCTTGATTTTGCAATGGAAATATGGTATAATGGTACAAAGAGAGAAAACCATGCAGACGATCAGGAACGAAAGGAGCAGTGCAATGATAAAAGTAACAGTAAAAGGCGGCGAATTATCCCGCGCAGAGATCGAGGCATATATTTTTTACACCAAAAAGAAATACGGCATTGTTCTGCCGGAGGATCTGGAGATCATTCTGGAGGTGGACGGCGATTATGTGAATATTGCCTATAATCCGCCCATTTCCTTCCGCGCCTATCGTGCAACGGATTATCTGGTGAACGATCCTGCAAAGCTCAATGATTCCAAGCTTTCAGAGCTGCATGATAAGGTGACAAATGCTGTATAAAAGCACAATGCCCCCGAAAGGGGGTATTTTGTTTGCAGATCCGTTCGCTTTGCCTTGACATTTTTCTGCATCTGTTGTACAATAATACTGTTACCAATCATAGGAAAGGATACGATACCATGAAAAAAATTGCAAGCTTTACCATCAACCACGATGTCCTCGGCAAGGGCATGTACACCTCCCGCATCGACGGTGATGTTGTGACCTATGACATCCGCATGAAGCTCCCGAACAACGCGGAAAATGACTACCTCACACCGCCGGCGGCGCATACCTTCGAGCACCTGTTTGCGACCTATGTGCGCAATACGCAGTACAGCGATGAGATCGTCTATGTCGGGCCGATGGGCTGTCTGACGGGCTTCTATTTCCTCGTGCGCGATACCATGCCGCAGGAAACTGCCATCCGTCTGGTGCAGGAATGCTTTGCTTTCATCGCAGCGTTTGAGGGCGAGATCCCCGGCAATAAGCGCGTGGAATGCGGCAACTACAAAATGCACGACCTCGGCGGCGCAAAGGCAATTGCAGAGGATATGTGCAGGGTGCTGGCAGGCTGGACACCGCAGCAGCTTACCTATCCAACCGCATAAGCTAAAAAATGCCCCGTGAAAACGGGGCAGTCTTGTTGTCAGTGTTTCCCCAGAATGCGCGGCTTCAGAATGCGCCTGTAAAGCTCACACATCCCGTCAAGGGAGTAGTCGTACATCAGAAAAAACGGATTCATCACGGCGAGCAGGATGACTGCGCCGTACTTTCCGAAATCCGCCGCTGCCTCCATCAGCTCCTGTAAGCCGAACAGATACACGTTGATGTGGTAGAACAGCACCATGCAGCCATTGAACACCAGAAGCTTGACCGGCAGGCGCAGGAGCTTTGACGGGATCTTGTTCAGGCAGCGGTAGGTGATCGGATAATGCCCGAAAAACAGGATGAAAATGAGCGCGGCTTCCTTGTCATACGTCACAAACAACGACAGAAGCCCCACCGCAAGATAGGTCAGCAGTGCCCATGGCGTGCTGACTTCATTCACCACGATCAGCATGAGAATGCCTGCGATCATGGGCAGAACCAGATAGAGCAGGGGAAATACGCCCGTCAGAAACATTGCCATCAGGCAGAACGAGGATACAATGCCGCCAAGCGCGACACGGTAGCTGATATTCTTCAAACGGTCAAGCCCCCTTTCAAGTCAAAGATACTATACATATTGTAGCATTTCTGAACCAAAATGTCAAGGCGTTTCCGGCGTTTTGCCAAAAACTGCAAGGAGGAACTCATGAAACCCAAATACAAAGCCATTCTGCTGATCATCCTTTCCGCATTCTGTTTTGCATTCATGAATGCATTCGTCAAGCTTTCCGGCGATCTGCCGTCCATCCAGAAAAGCTTCTTCCGCAATTTCATTGCCTTTCTGATCGCATTTGTCCTGCTGATAAAGGAACGGAAAAACATTCATTATCAAAAATCAGGCATGGGCTACCTTCTTCTGCGGTCGATCTTCGGAACGATCGGCATCCTCTGCAATTTCTACGCCATCGACAAGCTCGTCCTCTCGGATGCCTCCATGCTCAACAAAATGTCTCCGTTCTTCACCATCCTCTTTTCGTGGCTCTTCCTGAAAGAAAAGCTGAAGCCCTTCCAGGGATTTGCCGTGCTCACGGCATTTTTGGGAAGTCTCCTGATCATCAAGCCGACACTGGATTTCACCGATTTCATCGGCTCGGCGGCAGGACTCTTCGGCGGCATCTGCGCAGGCTTCGCCTACTGCATGGTGCGCATCTTAGGGCAGAAGGGGATGCAGAAAACGTTCATTGTCGCGTTTTTCTCCGGCTTTTCGTGCCTTGTGACGCTCCCGTTTCTGATCCTCGATTTCCATCCGATGACATGGGTGCAGCTGCTCACCCTCATCGGCGCAGGCGCGGCGGCGGCAGGCGGACAGTTCACCATTACGGCGGCGTATTGTTACGCACCGGCAAAGGAAATTTCCGTCTACGACTATTCGCAGATCATCTTCTCTACAGCTCTTGGATTTCTGTTCTTCTCGGAGATCCCCGATGCATGGAGCTTTGCCGGCTATCTCATCATCATTGCCGCAGCGGTGGGCGTGTTCTGGTATAACAATTTTTATCTCCCGAAAAAGGAGGGGAATGCTGCATAGCCGCAATTCTCCTAACGAATAAACAAAACCCGAAAAGCATCTCGGAACAGTGCTTTTCGGGTTTTTGAATTCAGAACGATCCGCCGCTTCCGCCGCGGGAATCGCCGGAGCTGCCGGTAAAGGTGCTGCTGCCGCTTCTCTTGTTGTCATCATTGTCCGATTTTTCTACGCGTCTGACCTTTTTGTAAAGGTAAAGATCACGGCTGACATCCAGATGGAAGCTGTCGGGCTTGGTATAATCCGCCGCGCCGCGCTGCTGGTGCACGCTTTTGAGGTTTGCAAACAGAACTGCAATTCCAATGCCGCCCGCAGCCGCGCCGACCGCAAGGGCGATCAGGAGGGAAAGCCCCAGATTGTAGGGCTTTTTGGGCATGTGATCGCCATCGTAGGGCGTTCCCTTTTCTGCCTGAACAAGGTAGTCATCGCAGAAACCGGCAAATTCCAGAAACGCCGTTTCATAATCGCCCGCGCTCATATCGGGGACGATCTGCGCTTCGATAAAGTCCAGACCTGCGTCCGTGAATGCGTAAATGCATGAGCCGGAGGTCAGAATGAAGTACTCACGAGTGTCCATGCCGACAACAAGCACAATGCCGTCTTCATCCGCGGCGTTGGCTTCATACCACTGGTCAGCATAGGTCGAAGGGCGCATTCCCTCCAGTGAATCCGTTGTCTTGACTGCCGCATAAATACCGTGCTCCGCATTCACCTCTGCCAGTGCATCCTCCACCGCTTCGGGATGACTCACAAGATCCGCAGAGTCCACAAGATAGGTTTCCTGCGCTGCCGCAGTCAGCGGCATTCCTGCTAAGGTCACTGCCGCAAGCGCAGTGAACAGTATATGATTCCGTTTCATTTCTGCACCTCCTTACAGCAGCCAGAGCAGATAGGTGACTGCAAGCGTCACAATCGCTGCAATGCCGCCGATCATGCCGAACCAGCGCAGTGCCGCGCTCTTGTCCGCCGGCAGATCACCGACAAATTTGCCGGTCTGACCGTTCATGGCAAATGTGAATTTCTGCCCGTTCCATGTGGTGTTGAGCAGCCACACCGGATAGAGGGCATAGCTTGCCTTGCCGCCGGAAAGCTGGATGCTGCTCTGGACGGGCTGTACATTCAGGAAACCATCCGTTGTACGGCGGAATGCATCCTCCGTCGAACGGCGGATACGCTCGTTCGCACGCGCGATACTTGTCTCTGCATCCACATCGTATTTGTCCGCCAGATAGCCGGACAGATACGCGGTTTGAAAATCCACAGCATCTGCGAAATTATACGGCTCAATGGACTCCATCAGTGTATCATCCATTTTGCTGGAACCGTCCACGGGAACGCGCTCAAAACCAAGCGTTCCGC
>CALGTT010000135.1 GCA_937901485.1 uncultured Ruminococcus sp. | reverse complement strand
TCTTGCAGCCTACACAACCGGCATGAACTTCAATCCGGAGTCGCTCAAGGGCCAAGAGGAACTCAGCGACGAGGAATTTGAACGATTGTGCAGTGAACGGCGCGTGTACGATGATGCAGAGATGGATTAACCGCATTTCGGGGCGCAGGTGCTGCGCTCCGATTTGTATTTCCCCCTGAAAAATTTCCAATCTTTTCGCTCCACCTTTGTTATATAAGTGAAACATCACAACACAAAGGAGCGAATTCCCATGAAACACCGCATACCCGCCATACTGACCGCTGCAATACTTCTTATGTCACCGATCCGCGCACGCGCTGTGGGCGTGCAGTCCTATTCCGAAGAACCCGACGGGACTGTGCGCGTGCTCCTCTCCGAGGGGCTTTACGAGGGGTTCATGCTTGTAACGGATGATGCCGTCACACGCGAACAGATCGCCGCCGTCAAGGGCGTGGCAGATGTCATGCCGCTGAGCGAAATGCAGGATATCACTTACCAATGGTCCCCCGATATCATAGATGTGTTCAGTGCCTACGGCAATGACACGGTGATCTGGCAGGTGCAGCTCAAGCCTGCCTATATGGAGATCTATCGGGAGTACTGTCAGGATTTCACCATCCTCATTGACGGCGCATACGATGCCGTGTGGCTGCACTATACGGATTATGGCTTTGCCAGATGGAACGGCAGTTTGCAGGTTTCCTACCGCAGCGGAGAACATCCGGATGCCGACCGGCTGTTCCGGCAGATGGAGGTCGAAGACCGCGCCGAGGCATTCTGGGTGGACTGGCGCATGATGCTGGAGGAATGGGAGCGTACCGTTTCCGCGCGGGAAATGACAGCTGCGGAATACCGGACGGCACGGCAGGACGCGGGCATTGAAACGGATTATGAGATCATCTGCATTGCCGAGCAGTTTGCCGACGAGATACGCGGAATCTACGGTGATGCCTACGGTGCGCAGTGCCGGGTGGATTTCACGCTGAAGGAAACCCACCGCGCCTATGACGGCGCATCGGTCTGGGCGGACATCGGTGACTGCAATATGGATCATGCGGTGGACGCGCAGGATGCCGCAATGGTGCTTCAGATCGCCGCCGCAATGGGTGCGGGCGAAACCCCGCGCCTGACCGATGCACAGCGCGACCGCGCCGATGTCAACCGTGATGATGTGATGAATGCCACCGATGCCAGCTGCATTCTTCGCTATGCCGCCGCCCTCGGCAGCGGTGAGGTGCAGAGCTTTGCGGAAATGGCGAGGTAACGAGAAAGGACATCCCCCAAAGGATGTCCTTCACTTTTATTCGCTGTACTTCGAATCAATATCCAGATACTCCTCCAGACAGATCCCCTGTTCCCAGATCTCCTTGGCGTGCTCCACGCCCACATAACGGATGTGCCATGATTCGTAGGCGTAGCCCGTCAGATCCTCCTTATCCTCCGGATAACGGATGATAAAGCCGTATTCCCAGCAGTGCTCCGCCAGCCATTTTCCGGCAGGCGTATCTGCAAAGGTATTGTCAATGCTGTTGCAGTCGATCGTGTAGCCCGTCTGGTGCTCGGAATGCCCCGGACGCGCAGAATACTGGTCAGCATATTCCTTGCTGTAGCCGTTGACCATGCTGACGTAGCATTCCTCCTGGAATGTGTAGGTGCGGTAATCCGAGGAAATGTGAATGTCCAGTCCCTGCTTTGCCGCGTCTGCGGAGAGCTTTTCAAATGCCTCCTTTGTGACCGGCAGCAGTCCCGGATCGTATTCCCGCGGCAGGCTGTAGCTCTTGTTTGCCACCAGAATGCCGTCCACAAAGGTACAGTCGTTCTCGACCGTCATTTCACGCACCGTCACCGGAATTTCTGCGGTTTTGCCGCCGCTTTCCGCGATCAGGGTGCATTTGCCCTTTTGCAGACCGACAAGCATGTTGTTCTCGTCCACATAGGCAGTGTTGTCATCGCTGATGCGGTAGGTGGTGTCAGCCCCGAAGCCCTCCGGTGGTGTGAGTGCCTTTTCATGGTTCACGCGGATGTAGACGTGCTTCTGCGCCGCGCTGACCATCGTGCCGCTGCCCGTGTCAATGGTTTCCAGCGGTACAGCCGAGGTTTCCGGCGGTACAGTCTCTGTTTCTGCCGTGGTTTCGGTTTGTGCCGTAGTTTCGGTTTCCGCAGCTTCCGTGGTCGGCGGCGGTGCAGCGACCTGTCCTGTTCCAGATGCGGTTGTCACCGCCGGTACAGTCTGTCCGGTCTCAGCCGTGCTTTCTGTGCCGCTGCCGTCAGTTCTGTTGATCAGCCCCACTGCAAAAACCAGTACACAGGCGATGATCACCAGAAGTACGATATATATGCCCTTGCCGCTGTCACGGCGTTTTCTTTTGTTTGCCATGTTGTTTCCTCTTTTCCTGCATGTGCCGGATGTTCTCTCAAATCGTTACCATTATACCATACTTTTCCGCTTTTGTCACGTTTTTTTTTATGAAAATTTGGTGATAAACGCCGAAATGTAGAACTTTGCCCTTTTGATGTGAACTTTGTCGCGGAGCGTTGTGCAGTATCACTATAAAAACAACTTCTTTTTGTGCATTCCTACAAAGATGAAAAATCCATCCAATCTTTTCCGTTCTGTGTTGTTATATGGTTAAGAGGAAATGTATACAGCGCAAAATCCCGAATCCAGACATTCAAAGGAGGAGATCACTATGATGAAAAGGTTGTTTGCAGCCCTGACCGCGCTTGCCTGCGCAGTGCCGGCAGTACCGGCAGTTACCGCGTCCGCCCTTTCGTGGGAGGGCATGACCGAGTATCTGGTCATGGACACCTACCGGAATGCCGAAAACGAACTGACAAGTCTTACCCTGCTTGAGATCGGCACACCGCACACCTACACGCTCTCGAACTGCGGCACGGATCTTGCCGCCGCGCTGGAGGGGCAGAATGCACCGGAGATCGGTGATATCCTCAGCGTTTCCGCGCCAGAGTTTGTTGCAGAGATCATCCCCGAATGCCTGCACTACCCGAAGGATGCACCGCCGGAGATCGTCAATCACGGGCATATCACGGAAATTGCAAAGCCCGAATACCTGACGCTTACCAAGGCGGACGGCTGGAAGTACACGCTCAGGGACAAGGATCTGAATTCCCGTTATTATTATGCTTCCGAAGAATACGGCGGTATGCCCGTGCCCGATCTGGAGCTGAAAGAGGAAGGTCTGTTCTACGTTTACAACAATCATGTGCTCCTGCAAACCTCGCCGGAGGAGATCTCACCGGAGCAGATTCCGTGGAATGTGAGCGCGATCCTTGTCGGGGAAGGGCTTGCAGATGTGGAGGGCATCGGTCTTTGCCGTTTCACCGCCACGGAGGACAGCTTTGACAATGAACTTGGCATCGGGGATGCCGTGAAGCTGAAAATGCGCGGACTGGCGGCAAAGGTTTATCCGGCACAGCTCCCGACCATCGAGCGCATCGACTACCTCGGCAGCGGTGCGGACAGATTCGGCTACGGGGAGTACACCGTCACGGCAAATGACGGCAATTATCTCACCCTGACGAACAGAAAGGGCGAAGAATCGAAGTATTGCTACAAGCATCCGGATCTGGAGCTGAAATTCTACAACACTGAAATGGCTGAGAATGCGCAGGTCGGCGACACGCTCGCATTCATGCACAACGCCAACGGCGCACCGGTCGTGCCGTTCGATGCGGAGAAGGAGGTCAGGAGGTACGAATTCGTTGTCATCGGTGTGGATGATCCGGACGCGCCGCAGAACTACATCATCATTGGCAGCGGCAGCCCGACAGCGGTCTACGCTCTGGGCGCGAATGATCTGGAGCGTTATCTGGCAGACGGCGGCACACCGCTGTCCTACGGTGATATTTTCACATTTGCGGGGGACTATGCTTGCACCTGTATCTGGGGAACAAACGATATCCTGCTGTCAAAGCCGGAGACCATCCGCATTGAAGGCTCTGTATTTGACACGGCAGAAACCGCAGTATTTACACTTGATTCCGCGTCGGCAGAAACCTTTGTATGGCTCGAAGGGGCGGAAAAGGGGTATGAATATCCCGTGGATTTCATGCGCGGAACAGGGCTGAGCTTCGGAGATGCGGCATTCTTCCAGCTCGGCGGCATTGACTGGACAAAGCCCGATATGGGCGACAGGCTGACGATGTACACCTACAAGGGCGTGCCGATGTTCCCGAAGTCCATGGAGCGTATCGGGGATGTCAGCGGTGACGGCGATGTGAACGCCGCAGATGCTGCCGATCTGCTCGTGACTGCCGCAGAGAACGGCGCAGGCATGGCAAGGGCTGTGAGCTTTGCCGCCGATGTCAACACCGACAGCACGGTGGATGCCCTCGATGCCGCCGCAGTTCTCACCTACGCCGCCGCAAGGGGCAGCGGCGCACGCCTGACATGGGAGGAGGTGCTCGGCACAAAGACAACATGAGATTTCAGCAGAGAATGAGAGAGGTTTTAAATTTTAATGAAAGTGAGGGAAATATTATGATGAGAAAGAAAATGATGGCGATGATGACGGCGGTGGCTTGTGCATTGTCGGGGATGGCTGTGGGTACGGCAGCAGCGGACTATGATTACACCTACAATTTCAATGTGATCGGCATTGATTATGCCGAGGGTACGGACGTTCCGGAAGCCTATTATCTGATGGAAGAACGGAGAGATTGCGAGGTAATTGTAACCGCGGAGGAGATGGAACGGTATCTGACGGAGGATTCTGCACAGCCCGTAATGGGCAGCAGTCTGGAGATTTGGTCGGAGGGCATTATCGGCGGCTATGTGGAAACTCTGCATTTCAAGGAACACAGCTGGATCCGGACTGTGGGAGCGATGGAGGAGACACTTCCCCTGCGTGAGGAACTGGTTCTCATCAAGAAGCGGGATCTGGGACTGTGCGCTGATTATGTGCTGAAAGATCCCGATACCGGTGTCAGATACTACTACACAGAGGATGAACAAAGCAGATTTACATGCCCCTACACCATGCAGGATGCAGAGCCGGGGGATACGATCACATTCATAATGTGGCAGTATGTTGATCCGGACGGGAAAGCCTATACGCCGCAGCTTTATCTGCCGTTAGAAGTGAAAAAGGGGGACGGCACTGTTCCGGATATTCCGGAGGCAGAGGAAACACAGGAGTATTCTATGATGCAGGGTACAATCATTGCAGCAGAATATGCCTATGGCTGCAGTGTGCCGGTACAATACCTGATTGAGCTGAAGGGCAGCGGTGAGGCATACATGAGCGCATCCCCCATTTTCAAGTACTGTGACGGGGATATCGTGCCGGGATGCGGCGATGTGTTCGAGTTTCCGGTTACGATGATCGCTGAGACCTATCCCTGTCAGCCGAAACTTGCATCCAATGTACCGATCCGTTATCTTGGCAATGCGGCTGATCTTTACGGCACAGAGGAGTATACTGTCACCACAAACGATGGCAATCAGCTCCTGCTGGAGGATTCACAGGGAACTGCCCGCTATTACAGTTACGATCTGCTCAAAAGAGGATTCAATCTGTACCATTCGGACGTATCCGATGCACAGACAGGCGAGAAGCTGGAATTCGTTCTGGATGCAAAGGGCAACCCGATGATTCCTCTGACAGAGGAACTGATGGCAACGCCCAGCGCGGAATATGCTGTTATTGCTGTGGATGATGCGGAAGATCCGCAGAATTACGTTCTTATGGAGCTGGATCAATACAATGATACCATCCGCCTGACTGCACAGGTGCTGGAGAGCTGTCTTGCACCGGGCGAGAGCAAGCCGCAGTTCGGTGATGTACTGGAGCTGACGGGCTATGTGCTTGAATATGATGGTCCGTTCGTTTATACCCATGATTTCGCACTTCAGAAATTCGGCGAAAACATCGGTTCTACATCCAGTGACGGCAGCATCCGCAGAGTCGGTTCTGTTTTTGATGATTACAGGGAAGTGGAAATGGAGTATGTGCGCACCAGCGACAGAGAGCTGCACATCTGCCGTGTAAAGGCAGGTGATGATCTGGCAATGCTGCATCGCTTCGATTATCTGACAAGCTACTGCCAGCCAGACTGTGCAGATCTTGAACCGCTTTATACCGGTGATAAGATCAATATGGTGGTGTATCGGAATATTCCCGTATTCCCTGCAAAAACTGTAACCCCCCTCGGTGATGTCAATGCCGACAACGCCCTCGACCTCCTCGATGTCCTCGCAGTCAGCCGCCATCTGCTGGTCGGTGAACCGCTTCCGGCTCTGTCAAAAACAAGGGACGCAGGTCTTGGACAGTGCGACTTTGACGGCGACGGTGCGATCACACAGCTCGACGCGCTCAATATGCTCAAACGTGTCATTGGTCTGGCATAAGGCAGCAGTGCAAAAATAGAACGAATCATGACGGGGAATCGAACATAGCATTCCCCGTCCCCGAAAGCCCCGATTTTGCGTCGGGGCTTTGGTGTGAATTTACAATATATTCAAAAATAGTTTGAAAAAAACTGATTGTTTTTCCATTGGAAAAGGTATACAATATATGTATAAAACAGGTAGAATATTTCGGAGCGTAATGTGCATTCCACGCCGTGCAGCGTGCTTTGCCTGCGCCCGAGCACCCTTCAGAAGGAGAGTCAGTATGAAAAATTGGAAAAAGGCAGCGGCAGCTGTCATCAGTGCAGCCATGCTCTGCACAGGATCAGCGGTGATGTATTCCCCCGCTGGCGCAGCAGAAAGCGCAGTCAGCGAGTATGACTGGGGCACAGTCCGCATCGGCGGCGGCGGCTTCGTGTCCGGTATCATCACCGGTCAGAAGGCAATGTATGCAAGAACGGACGTGGGCGGCGCGTACCGCTATGACTACGAGAAGCGCGAGTGGGTACAGCTGATGGACTTCGTCAACGATTCCGACCGCGGCTTCCTGAGCATTGACGCGCTCTGCATTGATCCGACCGACGACAACACCATCTATGTACTGGCAGGCTGCGCATATTTCAGCGCAGAGAGAACTGCTATTTTCAAGTCCACCGACGGCGGCGAGACTTTTGTTGAGCACGATGTGACCGACCTGATCAAGGTACACGGCAACGGCGCAGGCAGACAGACGGGCGAGGCGATCGCAGTTGATCCGGACAACCCCGATATCATCTACTGCGGCGGCGATACCGACGGTCTGATCATGAGTAAGGACGGCGGCGAGACATGGGGCTATGTGGACAGCTTCAATGACCTCGGTCTGTTCACCAACGAGATCAAGTGGCCGACATGGGGCACTGTGACCGAAAAGACCACCTCCGGTACGGACTATACACAGGTCAACGGCATCGGTACGATCAATATCCACAACGGCAAGGTCTATGTCGGCGTTTCCGATGTGGGCATCGGCGCGAATGTTTACGTTGCAGATGTCGGCAAGGACAACTGGGAGCCGCTGAGCGATAAGCTCCCGACAGAAGCATATCCGGCAAGAATCAACAAGGACGCGGACGGCAACCTGCTCATCAGCTATGTCGGCGGTCTGATCTTCAACGGCACGGGCGGCGGCGTTTATAAGTACAACACCACAACGGGCGAAGTGACCGACATTTCCCCGACCGGCAACAGCTTCGGCGGCTGCGTGAGCGATCCGAAGGATGCCAGCAAGCTCGTCGCAACGACCTGCGGCGTGTGGTCTTCCCAGCTCTGGTATGAGGGCGCGTGGGAGGATGAAAAGGTTTGCTGGGGCGACCAGTTCTACCGTTCCAATGACGGCGGCAAGACATGGGAATCCATCACACCCGGCAACGAAAAGAGCTGGGGCGGCCCGCTGCAGGCGGACTACTTACAGGACGGCGGCTTCAGCTGGATCCGCAACAAGGCGATCCACTGGACCGGCTCGATCTCCATTGATCCGCGCGACCCCGACCGTATCCTGCTCGTATCCGGCAACGGCGTTTTCGCATGTGACAATGTATGGGATGAGCTTCCCGTTTACTATTTCCATCCGGACGGCATCGAGGAGGTCGTAGCACTTGACTTCATCAGCGTACCGGGCGGCAGCAATTTCTCCGCGATCGGTGACTATGACGGCTTTGAGCATGTCGCAGACACTACCATCACCCAGCACTACCCGAATATGGGCAGTACCGGTGCGATCGCATATTGTCCGCAGAATCCGGATGTCATGATCCGTATTGCAGAGAACCAGAATGATGTTGCCGGCGGCTTCTATACCACCAACGGCGGCAAGACATGGACAAAAATGGCATGTTCCCCCGGCGGCAAGGCAGCCATCACAATGACAGGTGAGGATACCTACCGCTTCTTCAAGGGCAGCAAGGATGACGGCAGCATCAGCTATTCCGATGACAACGGTGCAACATGGACTGCGTGCAAAGGCATCCCGACCACCTATGGCTCCAAGCCCACCTACATGTATGTAGAGCCGAAACAGCCGAATATTGTTTATGCGTATGCAACCTATTTCGACTCCTCCTGGCAATATTCCAAGCCTGAGCCGACTATTGAGGATGCAAAGTATGTATTGTGCATCAGTGATGACTACGGCGCGACCTTTACACCCACCGAGATCTGCATGTATGACCAGTGCGACAGTGCTGCAAGAATCGCCTATATTGGCGAGGGCGAGCTGATCCTGGGTGCGGGCTGGAATGGTATGTACCATGTCACCAATGCAACTACCAAGACCCCCGTTGTTGAAAAGCTCAATGTATTCTACTGCAAGACCGTTGGCTTTGGTGCACCGAAGGATGCGGAAAGCCCGAATGCACTGTACATCTACGGCAAGCCCACCGAAAATGATGTGGAGGGCATCTATCGCTCCAATGATAAGGGCGTTACATGGGAGCTGATCAACTCCGAGCACCTCTACGGCGGTACGGGCAACGGCAATTTCATCGTTGGTGATATGAACGAGTACGGCGCACTGTACATGAGTACAGTAGGCTGCGGTATCGTGTACGGCAGCATTTCCGACGGCACAGAGCCGACCACCAAGCCCACCACACCTACCACACCGAGCGAGTCCGACAAGGATGTTGCATACGGTGATGTCAATGTGGACGGTGAAGTGAATCTGCTCGACGTTCTGACGCTGAACAGAAACCTGCTGATCGGCGAAAAGCTCGATGCACAGGGCGTTCTGAATGCGGACGTAGACCTCGACGGCAAGCCCACTTCCGTGGACGCACTGAATATCCTCAAGTTCACCATCAAGCTCGTAACAGAGTTTCCTGTGAAATAAGATTACCTCTTTTCTCTTCTCCGCCCCTTCGGGGGCGGATCTTTTTTCTCGGCGTAGGCTCCGCGCCGCCCCTGTATAATTTCTGTACGTTCAGCCCATACTGCAAGGGAATCCATCCCGAAAGGCGGTATCAGCATGAATGTGATCCTGTTTTGTCAGCATAAAATTACCACCCTCCCCATGCATCACGCGCCGGAGGCGTTGCTCCCCTACTGTAACATCCCCCTGATCGCCCATATTCTGCGCTTTTTGGATCGGGAGGAGGTTTCTGCCATCACCCTGATCGGCGCAGATGTGCAGGTGCGTGAGCTTGTCGGAACGCTTGCTGTGCAGACACCTCTGCATTTCGCAGAATCCGGCGAAATTCCGGCGATCTCCGCGCCCTCCCTCGTCCTGCGCAGGCTTTCCCTGCCGCGCTGGGATATGGGGGAGCTGCTCTCCCTCTGCGATGCCGCCCCCGTGCGCCTGCTCCATCCGGACGGCTCACCCACCCATGCAGAGCTGCACCCCGCAGGAAGTGTGCTGACCGTTCCGGAGCAGACTGTTACCGCCATTCTCTGCGATTTTCACAGTCCGCAGAACGCCGCGGAATACCTCGCTCTCCAGCAGGAGCTGCTTCAAGACCGCAGAATGCAGAGCTTCCGCATCGGACAGGGTACGCGCATCGGCAGGGACGCGGAAATTTCTGCGTCCTCCGTCATCGGCAGCGACTGTGTGATCGGCGACCGTGCCGTGATCGAGGACTGCGTGCTCGGTGACGGCGTGCAGGTCGGCGCAGGGGCTGTGCTTTGCCGCTGTGTTGTCTGCCGTCATGCACTCGCTGACCGCGATGTACAGTGCACCGATGCCGCCATAGAGGAGGGGACGGTGGTGTCGGCGCAGTCAGAAATGCCCGTACACCGCCATTTTATCGTGGATGCACAGGACGGCATCCATGAGGGGCTGCCGCGCTGGAACAACGCCGGTACTGCCCTCCGCGCAGGCGCGGCAATGACCGCACTCGGAATGCGCCTTGCCATCGGCTATGCATCGCTCGATGGAGAGAATTTTGCCGAGATCGCCGCCGCTGGCGCGGTTTCACAGGGCGCACAGGTCTGGCAGGCAGGACTCTGCGCACGCAGTCAGCTCATCCACGTCGGAAAAACCGTGCAGTGTGACGCGCTTCTCTGGGTGGACGGTGATGCCGTCCGCTGCCTGCGACCGTTCAGTGCACAGGGCTTGCCGCTGTCAGCGGCACGGACGCGCCGCCTCCGACAGGCTCTCGAAGCGCGGCTCTGCGGCAGGATCGTCCCGCACGGCACGCGGCTGGATGCACACTCTTTGCTGACACTCTGGGAGGAGCAATGCCGCAGAATTTTCCACACTCCGGAATACACTGTGGAAATCTGCTGCGGCAGCCGTCCGCTGCGCGAAACGGCACAGAGGCTCTTTTCCGGCGGCACGGGTGCGCGGATCGTCCTCAATCTCTCGGACGACGGCACGCAGGCAAGCGCGTTTTCGCAGGATTCGGGCATGGTGCGCCATGAACAGCTCCTCCTGCTCGCGCTTCTGTCCATGCGCGAGGACGGTGATGCACTGGCACTGCCTGCGGATTTCCATCCGGCGGCGGAGGATTTTGCAGCCCGTATGGGCGGACGCATCCTGCGGATGTTTACGCCGAATGTCTCCGCCACTGCCGCAAAGCTCTGGGCAAAACAGGGTGTCTGCATGGACGGCGTCCTGCTTTTTGCCCATATCCTGCGCATTATGGAACGCCGCCGCATGAGCCTTGCACAGCTCGCCGCCCTCCTGCCGCCGATGTATACAGCAAGGCGTGAGATTTCCACAACGCTCACGCCGCAGGCTGTGGAAAAGCTCCGCCGGAGCGATCCGGACAGCGCGGTCAGAGTGGAATTGCCCGACCGCCGCGGCATCGTGCGGCTGCTTGCCTATGCGCAGTCCGCGGAAACAGCCGCGGAGCTGTGCGGCTTCTGGGAAAAGAAGCTGCGGTAGACGGTCACCGGAGATGTGCAGAATCCATCTGCAAAACCTGTTCTTTTTATCCAAACTGCCCAATTCGGCGAAATCCGTCCCATGCATACTTGACAAAAGCCGGAAATTACAATATAATAATAGTATGTATTCGCTTCCGTTTCTGCGGAAGGTCGTTGCGCAAAACGCGCTGATGCCCGATCCCCTGCATCAGCTTTCCTGAACTCCGATATTCTGGCACGACTGCCTGAAAATACAGAGATGCGGCTGCATCTCATACTTAAAGCAACACTGTACAAAGACCGCCCGACGGTTTTGTGCGGTATTGCCCTAACCGCTGCTTTCTGCTTTGCAGAAAGTCATTCAAAGAGCAAATGACTGATTCCATTCCACCCCTGCTCTATCCGTTTTTGCGGCATCTTGCTGCCGCAGTCCGTGTATCTGCGCAAGAGCCATGCACGGAACGCTTTCCCTGAACGGAACTTCGTGTACCCTCACGAATTGCGGAAAGCTCCCCATTCCGGGGCGGATTGTGCCCATTCATTTGCATGTCACAAAAAGAGAGGTATCAGATTGAACAACAACACAAAACAGAACGATCCTAAGAGAAAGAAGTTTACTGTCCGTCACTCGAACCATCGCGGTAATCCGCACGGCAAGCCCCATAACGGCAAAAAGCCCGCTGCACAGAATGCGCCCAAGGCAGCACCTGTACAGCTCCCGAAGAAGCGCGAGCAGCACCGTCCGTCCGTCCGCATCATTCCGCTGGGCGGTCTGAACGAGATCGGCAAGAACATGACGGTATTTGAATGCTGCAATGATATGTTCATCCTTGACTGCGGTCTTGCTTTCCCCGATTCCGAAATGCCGGGCGTAGACATTGTACTGCCCGACTTTACCTATGTCGAGCGCAATGCGGATAAGCTGCGCGGCATCGTCATCACCCACGGTCACGAAGACCACATCGGCGGTCTTGCCTACCTGCTCAAAAAGGTCAATGCCCCCGTTTACGGTTCGGGTATGGCGATCGGTCTGATCAAGCACAAGCTTGAGGAGCACGGCATCCTCAACAAGGTGTCCCTGAACGTGATGGAATCGCGCAAGACCATCAAGATGGGCTGCATGGCAGTGGAATTCATCAAGGTCAACCACTCCATCCCCGGCGCAATGGGCATGGCGATCCATACCCCTGCCGGCGTGCTCGTGCATACGGGCGACTTCAAGGTGGACTTTACCCCCATTGACGGCGGCCCGATTGATCTGGCACGCTTTGCAGAGCTGGGAAGCCGCGGCGTTCTTGCGCTGATGTCGGATTCCACGAATGCCGAGCGTCCGGGCTATACGCAGTCCGAGCACAAGGTGGGCGAGTCCTTTGAAAAGCTCTTTACCAAGGCGGAAAACCGCCGCATCATCATTGCGACATTCTCCTCGAACATCCACCGCGTCCAGCAGATCATCAACCTTGCCGCCAAGACCGGCAGAAAGGTTGCAGTTCTGGGCAGAAGTATGATCAATGTCATCACGACCGCGCTGGAGCTGGGCTATCTGGAAGTTCCCAAGAATATTATCATTGATATCGAAAGCATGAACCAGTACGCGCCGGAGCAGATCGTGCTCATCACCACGGGCAGTCAGGGCGAACCGATGTCCGCGCTCACGCGCATGGCGATGCACGACCACAAGAAGGTCAACATCACGCCGCTGGATTTCATCATCATTTCTGCAACCCCCATCCCCGGCAACGAGAAGCATGTGACGAAGGTCGTCAATGAGCTGCTCAAATCCGGTGCGGAGGTCGTTTATGAGGCAATGTACGAGGTGCATATCTCCGGTCACGCCTGTCAGGAGGAGCTGAAGCTCATCATGGCACTGACAAGACCGAAGTATTTCATCCCCGTGCACGGCGAATACAAGCATCTGGTCAAGGCACGCAGCATTGCGCTGGAAATGGGCATTCCCAAGGAAAATGTCATCATCGGTGCAATCGGCAATGTGATCGAAACGGATGGTTCTTATATGCGCATCGTCAATCAGGTCCCCGCAGGCAGAGTGCTTGTGGATGGTCTGGGTGTGGGCGATGTCGGCTCGATCGTACTGCGCGACAGAAAGCACCTTGCCGAGGATGGTCTGATCATCGTGGTGGTCGGCATCGACAAGGCAACGAACAATATCGTAGCAGGGCCGGATATCATCTCCAGAGGCTTTGTCTATGTGCGTGAGGCAGAGGAGCTGATGGTGCAGGCGAGACAGATCATGTGCCATACGCTCGATGAATGCTCGATCTATGAACTGCGTGAATGGACTTCTCTCAAGGCAAAAATGCGCGACGCGCTTTCGGATTTCATCTATGGCAAGACCAAGCGCAGTCCGATGATCCTGCCGATCATTATGGAGATCTGACGGAAGGAAAGCGCATCATCATAACAAGTTGTTTCAAGTGGAGGTGAACGGATTGAAGCCCAAAAAGCATGTTCTGCTCTGGGTATTGATTGCACTTTTACTAATTTTCACGCTGCTGCCGTCGATCGTACTGGTGTTCCGTGGGACGCTTTACGGGCTGCTGTTCAGTGTGCCGTCCGTGGTCTGCGCGGTTCTGATCGCAGTGATCACAGGCTATTCCAACCGGCACTTTATCCGTTACGCGGCACAGCTCAATGAAGTATGTGAGCGAACGGAGCTGGAGGCTCTGAAAAATCTGCCGCAGGGCATGTGCGTCCTCAATGACAGGGGCATCCTTTTGCATTACAATCACTGCTTTGAGCAGGAGATCATCAGCAGGGCGGATATGTTCGGCAGAAACCTGCTGGATATCATGCCCATTGATCCGTCACTGCCGGAGCAGGAGCTGGAATGGCAGGACAGAACGTACCGCATTTCCTCGCTGCCCTATCATGAGGACGGCGCGGAACTGACGGCGTATCTGTGGTCGGATGTTACGGAGCTTTCCGAGCTGAAAGCAGAATTTGAAGCAAGCCGTCCGAGCGTCCTGCTGATCCTTGTGGACAACTACGAGGATCTGATCCAGAACGCGAAGGAGAGCGCGAAGCTTGAAACGAGCGTGGCAGTGGAAAAGCTGCTGGAAAACTTTATTTCCCAGACCAGCGGCATCCTCCGCAGGCTGAAAAATGACCGCTTCATTGCCGTGATCGAGGAACGGCACATGGAGAAGATCATCAAGGAAAAGTTTCGCATCCTTGATGAAGCCCGTGCGATCCGTGTGGATGACAAGAATTATGTGACCTTTTCGATCGGTGTCGGGCATGGTGCGGCGACCTTGCAGGAGGGCGAACAGCTTGCCGCGCAGAGTCTGGACATGGCACTCGGACGCGGCGGCGATCAGGCG
>CALGTT010000134.1 GCA_937901485.1 uncultured Ruminococcus sp. | reverse complement strand
CTTTGACAACGGCGTCGCCTTTGAGGGCGGCAAGGGTGAGAACTACAGCCTGGAGATCGGCTCTGATCCCCTGAAGATCCAGCAGCTCCTCACGGAAAAGGGGGCGGAAGAAATCTTTGAAACAGACCTCTCCCGGCAAAGCATCTGCGTTTCCTTCCGCATTGCGGATCAGATATCCCCCGGCAGAAAGATATACGGGGAGTTCCTTCAGCTCTTCCAGCTGGGGAACGGGACGGCGGGAAAGGGTCATGGGCGCTTCTTCATCGGTATAGACTCCGGCATTTTCCCATGCAGAGTCATCAAAGCCGTTTTCCTTCCACGGCTCTTCCTTGCGGGCATCGTATTCTTCACCTGCATAAACTGCTTGATGGTGTTGCGGATCTGCTTGTCGAGGATTTTTCTGTCAGTAACAACAAGCACAGTGTCAATGATGGACTTGCCGTCCTTCTCCAGACCGATGAGCTGGTGTGCAAGCCATGCAATAGAATTGGACTTACCCGAGCCTGCACTGTGCTGTATCAGATACCTCTTACCAGTGCCGCTTTCACGCACATCCGCAAGAAGCTTCTCCACCACATCAAGCTGATGATAACGAGGGAATACCTGCTTGACCTTCTTCTTTTTAGTCTCCTCGTCTTCCTCGATGATGACCTGTGCATAGTTCTCGATGATACGGGCGAGCTTTGCTTTCGTCAGAATATCCTTCCAGAGGTAGTCCGTCATGATGCCGTCGGGGTTCGGCGGATTGCCAGCACCGTCGTGATAACCTTTGTTGAACGGCAGAAACCAGCTATCTTCCTTTGCCAGCTTCGTACAGAATTCGATCGTACGGTCATCCACAGCGAAATGCACCATGCAGCGTTTAAAACTGAACAGCAGTTCTTTTGGCTCACGATCGTCCTTGTATTGCTGAACGGCATCGGCGGTGCATTGCCCGGTGAGAGAGTTTTTCAGCTCCATCGTGATGACTGGCAGACCATTGATGAAGATACACAGGTCGAGGGCGAGTTTCGTTCTGTCGGATGCATAGCGGAGCTGTCTGGTGACGCTGAAAATGTTTTTCTCAAACAGTTCCTTTTGTTTCTGATTATTCTCAGTAGGGGTGAGATAGAACATAATGAGGTCAGCCGGATAGACCTTGACTCCATTTCGCAGCACATCAATGATGCCACGCTTGGTGATCTCGCTGCTCAGGCGGTTAAAGAACTGCCGCTTCTTTGTTTCGGAAGCATCAATGCCCAGCTTTGCAATCTCGGTTGGCTGGGTGTCACGCAGGAAACGCAGCAGCCGTGTTTCGTCGATGGCGTATTCTTTGTCGTAATCGGAGTTAGCACCCTCCTCGTAGCCGTTGTACTGAACGAGCCAGTCCACGATGAGGGTTTCAAAGCCAGATTCTTTTGTGTTGGTGAATTTCATACGTCACCACCTCTCTTGACCTTTTTCTTTGCAATCTTTTCGGCTGATTTGATCGTTTCTAAATATGCTTCTTCTACCGGTGAAAGGGTCTGAACTTGGTATTTCCGATACTCAGCTTTTGCCTTTTCCATTGCTTCCTTATGGCTGATTTTTCCTGCTCCAGATAACAAGGCTTGTCCTGTTGACTGCAAGATACGGTCAAGATGTTCTACATAATCGCTCATATGCATTGGATGATGCTGCATTGCCTGGATTTCTGCAAAATCAAAATAACCGGAAACAAGATTATTCAGTATTTTCAATTCATCTTCGGTCAGATAATTTTTTGCAATCTGAACATCCTTTAATGTAGGAAAATCGCCGGAAAATGTAGTTAGCCCCATAAATGGAACATCGGCATTTGCTCTTTCAAAGATCAGTTCTGCAGCTGTATGCCTGTGCGTTGCATAATGCAATTTATTCTGAACCATTTTGAAAAATGCAACAGACTCTGCACTATTAGGATCATAGTCCACGCTTGTCGCATAAAGATCCAGGATTTGTCGGTACATTACCTTTTCAGAGGAACGAATATCACGAATGCGGTCAAGTAATTCTTTCCAATAGTTCCCACCGCCCAGATTTTTTAGGCGTTCATCATCCATCACAAAACCTTTGATGATGTATTCTTTCAGATGTTCCGTTGCCCAGCGGCGGAATTGAGTAGCAATCAGAGAATGAACACGGTAGCCGAGCGAGATGATCATATCAAGGTTATAATGAGGTATTTCTCTTGAAACCTGACGATTTCCCTCCTGACGAACCAGTCGGAAATTCCGACAGGTTGATTTCTCGTCTAACTCGCCTTCCTCGTAGATGTGTTTAATGTGTTCCACAACATTTGTTCTTGATGTCTGAAACAGTGAGGTCAACTGTTGTTGTGTCAGCCAGACAGTTTCATCCACAAATCGCACATCGATTCTTGTGACACCATCCTCTGTCTGATAAATGATGATTTCACCCTGCTGTTCAATATTATCGCTCATACTTCCTCCTGTTCATCAAATTCTTCTGCCTCCGCCTCAGAGTCGGTGTCCGCTACCTCGGCGGTGTATTCGTATTCGGGTATCTCAATGCCACGAACATCTATTTTGCCGGTTACGACATCGGAGATTAGACGATTTTTAAGCTCCTGTAACTTGCTTATAGTTTTTTCTTTGTTGCTGATTATACAATCTAATTTACTGCATTCCACATCAAGATGCGAAACAATAGCCTTTTGCTCATCATATGAACAAAAAGGTATTTGTAAATTCATCAACGCATCAGACGTGATAGCTGGGTACGCTACACCATTTGAATGTCTGATAACTTCATCACAAAACCAGTCTGATTTGCAGCAATATTCTAAGAACCTACTATCTACAAGGTTAGGATCGGGCTGTACAACGGCAAATCCAGTGGATACTATAACATCGGCATCATCGTAAATTGTTGTTATAGCTTTTAGATAAGTTCTGACAGTGGATATAATTATATCGTGTTTTTTTACTATTCTCCTTGCTCTTGATGGTGCATTCTTGAATGTAAATGTTTCATATTTTGTAATTCCCTTTGTGTAGTCGACTGAACCTATGTCAATATATCGAAACGAGTATTCTGGTTCAGTTGATTCACCCAGAGTAGCGCAGTTACATCTTGCAATGTGCTTTAGCTTAATCCGGCTGGTTACAGATGTAATACAATTATTGATGAGCTTACTTTTAGCCTGATGTAAGCAACGAATACTTGATTTGATAATTGCGATTAGTCTGTTGATCTCCGAAATCTTCCAGTCCAGAAAGCGCACGATCTGGTCTTGCTCTTCACGGGGAGGTACTGGGAAATCAATAGTTAAAAACACCTCAGGATACAACCTTAACCTTGAAGGTCGAATACCTGTTGATAACGAATGATAAACATCAATCAGCTTTCGCTCTCGCAATAACAAATCCAGATACCGACTATTATACACATTTTCTATTTGACGGTAAACATTGTAAGCAGGGCTAATAACCCCAAAATAAGATGATACCCCAATTGCCCCTTGCCATGTCCACATAGTATTGGCGGCAATATCACCAATTCTACAAATCTTATATCCAACTAATGATTCGGACTGAAACATCGTGACATTTTTTTGCTTTCTTGGGGTAATGCCTGTGATATGCGAAACCGAAAGTAATTCTTCGTTGCCATCCAACGAGCGTTCGTCAATCACTTGAAACAACTGTTTCCCCCTGCACGTTTTCCATCTTGCAGGATAAAACCGTTTATCGGAAGGATTAAACATATTTGTACTCACTGCTTTATCCCCTCCATAATTCCAGCCATCATGCCGTCAGCCTGCTGTTCCAGCGCATTCAGCTCCGCCAGAATATCGGACATTTCACGCAGCTCCACAGGCTTATAGAAATACTTGGTGAAGCTGATCTCATAGCCCACCTGCGTTTTCTTTTCATCCACCCACGCATCGGGGGCATAGGTCAGCACCTCGTTCTGCATAAAGCCCTCAATGCCGCCCTCGTACTTGAACGGTACGATTTCTGTGTCACGCAGAGCAGTGTTTACAACAGGCGTGCCTTTTTTTGTACGCACAATTTCAGCTTCAGGGTCAATTTCAGTCATGTAACAGAGGAACTCCTCAAAATTACTGAACATATTCTTCATTCTCGGATTGCGGCACAGCTGCTCAATGAAAGCATTATAATCCATATAGGGTTCTTCTCGCTGTTCATCGATCAGTGCCATGAGAAACTGGTGTATCTTTTCATCTGCGGCTTTCTTTCCAGGAGATTTCGGCAGCTTGATTGAACGCACCTGCGGATGCTCTTCCATATAATCAAAGAGTCCTGCTAATGACACTTCTGGTGTGCCGTCATCCGGCTCTTGAAAACCGAAGGTCTTAAACATACGCCACGTTTCACCGATGGTCTGCGGATTGACATTCACACGCCAGCGAAGCGGACGTTCCACTGTGATCGACCAGTACGCAAATTCATCGTTGTCGAAGATCATGCTGACCTCGCTCTCCTCCATCTCCATGAAGATACGGAGGATCTCTGCACGGATCTCCGGTGTGAATTCACAGTTCTTCTTGCCCATATTTTTTCGCAGGGGTGATTTCATCTTTGTCGCATCAATGAGCTGAATTTTGCCCCGTCTGCGTTCCTCCTTGCGGTTGGACAGAATCCAGATGAATGTGCCGATACCCGTGTTATAAAACATATTCTCAGGTACTGCGATGATCGCTTCCACGAGGTCGTTCTCGATCATGTAGTCACGGTAGGTGATTTCAGCATCACCGGAGTAGAACATGATGTGGTAGCCATAGGTGGTCTTGACCATGCCGAAGTGGCCGGGAATCCGCTTTTCATCAAAGCACCAGGAATCAAATTCCGGCACCATCTGGCCCTGCTGCACATTTTCATACAGACCACCGTTGTCCTTGGATCCGGGGTCCTGAGAAT